>CAZIRO010000029.1:0-20745 GCA_964541595.1 uncultured Acidobacteriota bacterium | reverse complement strand
GTTGCATGATCTATTCCCTTCGTCACTGCACGTCACGTTCCTTTTTCCTCCGAATTTCCTCCGAATGCGGGACAGTTTCACATGCTCCCGCTGCGGTTCCGCAACCGTGAGATACCCCCAATCCAGCGGTTGTTCCTGTCGATAGTTCTTCCGCAGGCGCAGCGCGATATATGCTTTCATGAGTTCTTTCCCCAGATAAAACGCATGGGACGGATCGTCCACATCCAGTGCATCGAAAATGGCATAGATGTCCGTGCCTTTGACGAAACGTTCACAATTGAACACATAGATCCACCGGTCGTCGACATAGATACGGAAATTCGTGTCCGTAATCTCGGCCTGTAAGGCACGGAGTTCCTCTTCAGTGTACGGCGTGAAATCCGCGTCCTTGGCGACGACCAGTCGGCTGTCGATATGTTTCGGAATGGTCCCGCGGTATTTTGCATAATACATGATATCCCGCGCAATGGCGATCTCGCGGACGACACCGTGGGCCCAGGGGATGACTTCTGTGGTCAGCACGTGGTGGATTGCAAGTTCCTCACAAAAACCGATGAGCAGCGCCACCATTCCGGGCGTGTCGGCTTCCGTCAGTTCCGTGATGTTGCCGATACCCATGAGCATTTCCGTTTCGGGATGGCGTCGGCGCATTTCATAGTACCGGTACAGGCTCGCCGCAAATCCGTAATGAATGGGATCCAGGATGGGATCGATCAGGTAGGGTTTCCCCAGGCGATCCAGTGTGGCCATACAGAACTCCAGACTCTCCAGGTCCTGCGGGGGATCGGGAATCAGCACCGGCGTGGCGCGGATCTGTTCGGCGATGTGCAGGTTCTGACGGTTCAAACTGAGGACGTAATCCACTCCGGCGCGATCCGCTCGCAGGATCTCCGTGGGATCCAGTGTATCGATACTGAGTTTGAACCCGCGTGCTTTCAATTCCGCGATGATCTCCGGGCCGGCCTCCCACGGCCGGTCCAGCGAGAGCCCGAGATCGATGACGTCCGCGCCGCAGGACCGATAGTACTCGGCCTGCGCAAAGATCTGTTCCGGTGTGAGGTCCTGCACGTCATTGATCTCAGCAAAGATCTGGATGTCGTGGGTTCCGTACCCTTCACGGTGCAGCGCGCGTCCGAAATATGCGGGGATCTGTTTGAGATCGGGCGGCCCCTTTTCTGCAGGGATTTGAAACCGTTCAGACAGAATGCGCGGATCCCCCCTGCACAGTCCCGGAATCATGATCCGCGTCACATCCGGGGGCACCCGCAGGTGACGCGCGATCCATTCCGGTGTCATCAACGCAGCAACCGTAATCGGCAGTACCGCAACGTCATAGGCAAACGGCAGCTGCGCGCGCTGCAGGGTTTCCCGTAATGCGGGTGCAGCGAGTTTCCCCGTAACGAAGAGGTACTTTTCCGCCATTTACTTCTTGCTGTGCACGAATTTGTGCGGCGTTCCCTCCAGCGCGCTGTCCGGTCCCGGACGCCACAGGGCAAGGTCTTCGATCTGGCGGGCGAGTTCGAAATCCTTGTCCGTGATTCCGTTTGCATGGTGCGTCCGGAGTTTCACCCACAATTTCCCCCACGTGACGGCGAAGTCGGCATGATGCCAGGCCGCTTCACACAGGAACCCGATGGCGTTCAGCAGCATCAGGGTCGTCGGCCAGCCGTCCGTATTGTATTTCCGGCGCAGCCAGCCGTCTTCAAAGTACCATTCATCCAGACCGAGTTCTTTCAATTTCACCTCGATTTCTTCCGGGGTGTACACCTTTAATTGCGGTCGCGCCATGGCACACCTCCATGCGGCGATCATGTATTATACGATCATTCACCGTCGGGGGCGATCCGGGAAATCTCGAGCGGGGGACGGGTCTCGGGTGGTGAATATCGCATTCCCGGTGGGGTACACCGACCGTCCATCACCGGGTCGGCAACCGTCCCCGCCGGTTACATGACCTGACCGCCATTGATGCAGATCACCTGACCGGTGAGATATGCAGATTCCGGGGAGGCCAGAAATACCGCCACCGAGGCGACGTCTTCCGGTCTGCCCCATCGTTGCAGCGGAATCTGTTCAGCCACACGCCGGTAAAACGAACGGTTCACCGTGGCACCGAACCGGGTTTCGATCCATCCGGGCGCGAGGATATTCACACGAACTTTGGGCGCCAGTGCACGCGCCAGACTTTTACTGAAACTCATCACACCGCCTTTGATGGCCGAAAAGAGTTCGGGATTCTCACCGGGCATTCCGGTGAGCGCGTGGTCCCAGCTCATATTGATGATCACCCCACCTTCCGGCTGGGTCTGCATGATCCGGGCCACGGCATAACTGCACGCCATGGTTCCCTTGAGGTCCACGGCGTAGAGCAGATCGAGTTTTTGTTCCCAATCCCACGTTGCGGCTTCGGTGGTGAGGATATCGGCGCCCGCGTTATTGACCCATACATCGATCCGGCGCAGCAGACGATACGCCGTTTCCACGAGTTGTTCACAGGCTGCTCGCTGTCCCAGATCGGCCTGCACAACGTGGATCACACCCCCAGCAGCGCGCACCGATTCGGCGACCTTGCGCGCGGCATCCCGCGCCGCTCGATACGTGAACAGCACCACTGCGCCTTCCCGTGCGAATGCTTCCACGATTGCACGGCCGATACCACTACTGCCGCCCGTTACCACCGTGTGCAGGCCGTGCAACCGACCGCCCTTCACGCAGCCTCCTGCTCGACCAGACAGAAACGGGGGCGACCCCGATCACCCCCGTTTTGATCGGTATCCCGATGGTGTGCTGCGGGATCAGGCTTCCGCGCCCCCTGCGAATGGATGCCGTGCGCGCGGCTCTTCCTGCAGTACGTAATCGACTTTCGGCTCACCCCGGAATGCACGGGCGATCGCCAGCTTGGTGGCCTGATAGTTGTAATCGTAAATCTTCTTGTTATCCGTGGCTTCCCAGTGGATGAACACACCCACGACAATGCACAGGTCGTCGACCAGTGCTTTCGGGATCACACCTTCACGCACTGAATCCACGACCGCGCGCGCCACTGCCGCCTGCGCCGGACCGAACATCTGTTCCGCCTGCTTGGCGCCCTTGATGGTGACCTTATTGATCATCACCGTGTCCGGTTTTGCCGGCAGATTCGGTGTGACCACGGCGAGCAGTGCCGTATGCCCGGCACGCTGATTCACAAACGCGTTCGCAAATGCTTGCCCGACCGGGCCATCTTTCGGACCCACGATCAGGTCGATATGGGCAACCTCGTTGCCCTCACCCACCAAGGCTTCACCGACCATGAGTTTCGCAACCATCGCGTCCCTCCTTGCAACAGGGAATCAAAATCACCGAACCCGGCCCGCATACGGTCATCACATACCACCCGGATCGCCCCGCTGACCGTATGCGCCACCGGCTTTCGGGACCGCAACATTGTGTTAAAAATTCGCTCCACCTGAAACCCACCACGGCCGATCCCGCCGGACCGTGGTGGTGCAAAATCCTATCAGTAGATTTAGAACATCATTATACCGGTTCCGTAGGGTGTTGTCAAATCTCAACGATATGCTCCCCCGCTCGACCGAAAGCACCCATCGCCTTCGATCGCTGCGTGGTATGGAATAAATATTTTGTTATAGTTGCGGGTTATGGTGATCGCGGGGCGGACGCGTGCCGCGCGGGTGCGTCAGCACGCACGATGCGCCCGCCCCGTCCCCGGCAGTCCCCCGTCGTCCCCGTGCCCGCCGTCGGTCAGCGGGAATACCCACACCGTCGATACCGTTTCGGATACGCCGATCACCAGCGGCGACCACTCCTCCCGCGCCGTGGGTCGCCACAGGATCCCGTCCGGACGCGCGACCAGGCTGCGACCGTGAAATTCCCGGCCGAATAAAACACCCGTAATACACGCTTTGTACACCGGTGCACGGAGACGCGCGGCCAGTGAACGAAACCACCGCTCGTCCCGCAGGTGTTTGACCCCTTCCGGTTCCGGTCCCCGATGCGGGGACGCGGTGGGCACAAAGACCGCCGTGGGACGGGCCGACTGGACCGCACGAACGATGACATCCTGACAGAACACGTCCGCGCAGATGAGCGGTATCCAGCGGTGGTGCGGGGGGATCTCCCAGACCACCCATCCGGGTCCGGTGGTCACACCTGCGGACCGTTCCGGCGGTGTCGGGTTCATTTTAACGTACCGGGCCAGCACCGTCCCCCTGTACAGCAGCAGGGTTTCCGCCCGGAGGCGCCCGTCGGAACGCGCACGGATCAGGCTTCCCGCAATGACCGGACACGGCCACATCTCCGTCCGCGCACGGATCTGCCGGAGCACCCGGTGATACCGTTGGGGCGTCGTATGCAGACGATCCCGGGCGCCGTACCAGGCGTACTCCGGAAAGACGACCACATGCGGGCGCAGGACAGTCATCGCGGCGCGGATACTGTCCCAGGGGATCATGCCCGGAATGTTCTGTACCACGGCCACCCGGATCCGTGCGGGCAGTGTCAGCCCGGCGTGGCGGATGACGCGTCGGAAGACACGATGACTCGTTGCCAGGCACGCACCCATTGATCGATCCTCTGTCTATCCAGGGGTGCACCGGCACGTCCGGAAACGCGCAGTGCACTGCTCACGATCACCCCATCGACCCAGGGCACGAACTGTGCGAGGTTTTCGGGCGTCACCCCGCTGCCCAGCCACAGCGGAACGGATTCGGGCATTTCTGACCGCACCGCCTGGACCCATTGCACCGTGGGAGCGACACCCGTACGCACACCCGTGACGATCACGGCATCTGCGCCGGCACGCTCGATGAGATCGCCGAGTTCCGCGGTCCATTCCCGTTCAGCCAGAGGTTGTGCGTGTTTAACGCGCAGATCAGCCCAGACGGCGACATGCTCACCCTGCCAGTATCGCCGATACCGCATCAGCCGGGCCGCTACACCGGAAATGAGTCCCTGGTCCGCCACAACGGCGCCGGTCAGCACGTTCACACGGATGAAATCCGCGCCGGCGGCGATGGCGACGGCCAGGGCACCGATAGCGTCATTCCGCAGCACATTGATACCGACACGAACGGCGAGTTCGGACCGTACCGTTGCGGCCACACGGGTCATCACGGTCAGGGTGATCGGGGGCACACGCGTGCGAAAATACGGACGGTCACCCAGATTTTCGATCAGTACGGCTGCTGCGCCGGCCTGACACAGCACACGGGCCTCTTCAAGCCCGTAACGCACGATGCTCTCCGGTGTCAGGCACGCATGTGGGCTGCCCGGCAGCGGCGGAAGGTGAATGACGCCGACCCACTGCCGACATCTCATTCGTACTCCTCGTTCTGCGTCCATTCGATGTGAGGAACGGAGACGCCCGCCATCATGTGCCATTGATAGATCTTTTCGTAAATGTCCCGCAATCGCCGGGAAAGGATGCGACAGAGAATCTCCAGAAACCGGGTCGCGCTCTCCGGATCGCGCGACAGAATGTCGGTCAGAATGCGCTGATCGATGGCGAGCACGGTCACGGTGGGACTGTGCGCGATCGCATCGGCCGATCGCGGAGATCGGTCGACCAGGGACATTTCTCCGAAAAACTCCCCGCGTTCGAGAATCGCCAGTGCTTCCTCGCCGACTCCGGGGATAAATCGACTGATCCGTACCTGACCGTCCAGAATGATGTACAGGCGATCGCCGGGATCGCCTTCCCGAAAGATCGCCTGACCCTGGCGAAACTGTTCTTCCTGGCTGAATGTGGCGAGCAGTTGCAACTCGGAAGACGACAACCCCCGTTCTTTGAGCAGCGCGATCTTCTCGTCCGGTTCCACCTGCGCGTGTTCGGCGACGGCGAGCGGGCGTTTCGGTTTATCCGCCGATCGCGTCTCATCGCGGAACAGGTAGCGGAAAAACGCTTCCGCCCGATCATTGGCCCGTCGAATGTACTGGGCCAGCGACTTCCAGAAGTGCCAGTACATCTGGACGCTGAGGTATCGGTCGCGTACCATGAGTTCTTCAACGGCCGTATGCGGAATGGCGATGGCCCGACACGTTTGCGGTGTGACGGCCGTGGCAATGGCTGCCTGGTGGTCGATGAACTCCGGAATACCCACCACTTCCCCGTGATCGAATTCCGCGAGTTGTAATCGTCCGAACGGCGTTTCCCGAATCAGGCGGATCTGGCCCTCCAGGACGATATGCATATCTTTCAATGGCTGGCCTTCGGTGTAAATGACCCGTTCGGGTTCCAGCGTCAGCCATCGCGACTGTTTGGCGAGCAGGAACACCTGTTCATCCGTCATGATCTGGAACGGCATCAGCTTTCGCAATTCTATGGCAGTACTGATCACGCTCTGGCGGTTCCGCTGGATTTTCGGCCACTGGAACACCAGCCATTCAAGTTCCGGCGGGCCCATTTCGAATGTGAGTTGATCCCGTTTCAGGATAAGTTGTTCGACCATCTGGTTGTAATACGCTTTGCGCAGTTCAAACATCTTTCGGACGTCATCGTGCGTGTATCCGAGGCTTTCCGCCAGCATCCGGACGTGCCGTCCGTAGAACTCCCGGATCTGACCCCCTTCCTGTGCGGAGAGCACATAGGCGTCCATCATGGCGGCGAGTGCTTTTTCCCGATCCTGCAGTTCCAGGTAGACCTTGGACGCCAGGTATGCCGTTTCCGCATTGAACGGATCGAGTTCACGGGCCCGTTCCAGCGCCTGACGGGCCTTGTCGTAACTCATCTGTTCATAGTAGATCTTGCCCTCCAGCCGATAGATCTCCGCCAGCTGTGGATTGAGATGACGCGCGAGTTCCAGCATCTCGAGCGCTTTCAGCATGCGCCGTGTTTTCATGTATACCCGTGCAAGACTCACGAAGTGGTGGGCAATGAGATCGGACTCGACACGTTGCCGGTCCCATTCCTGCCGGATGCGGGAGTCATAATGCTGTTGTGCCCGCCGTTTCAGGTCACGGACCCGTGCCAGGTTGAGCCGCAGTGCCAGGCTTTCCGGATACACACGCAACGCGGCTTCAAACAGGGCAATCGCCTCGTCATATCGCTGTTGCCGCACGAGCCGCTCGGCCACCTGGCTGATATCCCGCAAGGAGAGGTGGGACTGCAGTTCCCCCAACCAATCCTTTTCCGGTGCCTGTTCTTCCATTACACACTCCTGCGCAGTGCCGATCGTTTTTTCATGAATATCGATTCTGGTCGTATCACTTCTCTCCGTTTCCCGTATGGGGGATGAGGGCCATCCGTCGGACGCGGTCTCCGGCGGCCACACGGATGACGTGCACGCCGCCGGCCTGTCGGGTGCGCACCGGGATCTGTGCGACGCGGACGAGAATGGCCATCCCGCCGGCGGTCATCACCATGACCTCGTCGTCGGGATCGACGACTTTCAGGTCCACGATCGGCCCGGTCTTCTTGCGCGGCCGCGCGATATACACCCCCCGGGCGCCGCGACGATACTGCGGAATATCCCGGATCGCCAGACGTTTGCCGTACCCCCATTCGGTCACGGCCAGTACGTGTCGGTCCGGATGGTGCACGATCTCCAGTGCGACGACACTGTCATCCGGCCGCAGACGGATCCCCCGGATACCGCTCGCATTGCGTCCCTGCACGGTGATCTCGTTTTCTGCAAACAGGAGACCCCGACCCTGTTGCGTACCCAGCAGCACTGCATCCTGACCGGTGGACAGGCGGACCCCGATGAACCGATCCCCTTTGCAGATGCGAATGACGCGCCGGCCGTTTTTCGGAATGTCCATGAAGTCAGCGATGTCCATCCGTTTGATGCGTCCCTGTTCGGTGGCGAGGATCACGTACCGGTATGCGAGTTCCTCCTGATACGGCCACCGGATCATGCCCACAAGGCGTTCGTCCGGCCGCACATTGAGAAAGTTAACCAGCGCACGTCCGCGCGTGTTCGGTGCCATATCCGGCAGCTCGTGAACGCGCAACTGGTATACGCGACCGCTGTCAAAGAAAAACCACAGATAGTCCAGTGTTGAGGCAACGCTCATGAACGCGACCACGTCCTCATCCCGCAGCGCCATGCCGATGCGCCCCTTACCGCCCCGGCGTTGCAGAGAGAACGACCGCAGGGAGGATCGCTTGATGTAACCCCGTTCGGTCGCGAACACGACGACCGTCTCTTCGCGGATGAGATCCTCCTCGTGCAGTGTCGGTGCCTTGCGCAACACCCGGGTGCGCCGGGCGTCCCCATACTTGTCGCGGATGGTGACCAGATCCTGCCGGATGACCGCCATCACCTTACGTTCGTCGGCAAGAATGGCTTCCAGCGCGTCAATGGTCTGGCGCAGGTTGCGGAGTTCGTCCTGCAGTTTTTCGCGTTCCAGCCCGGTCAGTCGTTGCAGTTGCATGTCGAGAATCGCCTGCGCCTGGCGCGCGGTGAAACCGAATCGATCCATCAACCCCTGGCGGGCGGCGGGCACATGCGGCGATTGGCGGATCAGCGTGATGATGGCGTCGATGTGATCCAGGGCACGGATCAGACCTTCGACGATATGTGCACGGTCACGGGCATGTCGCAGTTCGAATGCGGTCCGCCGCAGGATCACTTCCCGCCGGTGCTGCAGATAGGCTTCCATCATCTCTTTGAGGTTCATCAGACGGGGCTGCAGGTTCTGAATCGCCAGCATCTGGATGCCGTAACTGATCTCGAGTTTCGTATGCTGATATAGCAGATTCATGATGACGTCCGGGCTTTCTCCCTTTTTCAGTTCCAGCACCACCCGGATCCCCTGTCGATTGGATTCGTCCCGGATGTCCGTAATGCCCTCGATTTTCCGCTCCTGAACGAGTCGGGCGATCTCCTCGATGATCGCGGCCTTGCTCGTTTGATAGGGGATCTCCGTAATGACGATGGCGACCCTGTCACGTTTCCGCGTTTCGACTTCCATGCGGGCGCGAATGCGAATGATCCCCCGGCCGGTGATGTACGCCTTTCGAATTTGTTCCTGTCCGAATACGATTCCCCCGGTCGGAAAATCCGGACCCTGGACAAACTGCAGCAGGTCATCCACGGATGCGTCCGGATGGTCGATCAGATGGATCATCGCCTGGCAGATCTCACGCAGATTGTGGGGCGGGATACGGGTGGCCATCCCGACGGCGATCCCCTCCGCACCGTTGACGAGCAGATTGGGAAACCGGGCGGGCAACACCACCGGTTCCTGGAGGGTCTCATCGAAGTTCGGTACGAAATCGACGGTCTCCTTGTCCAGATCGTCAAGGATCTCCACGGCGATGGGACGTAGCCGGGCCTCCGTGTAACGATACGCGGCCGGGGGGTCCCCGTCGATTGACCCGAAATTGCCCTGTCCTTCGACCAGGGGGTATCGCATGTTGAAGTCCTGCGCAAGGCGAACGAGCGTATCGTAAACGGCCGCGTCGCCATGCGGGTGGTATTTGCCGATGACCTCCCCGACCACCCGTGCACATTTGGCGAACTTCCGGCCGGGCAGGAGGCCCTCACGGTACATGGCATACAGTACACGGCGGTGCACGGGTTTGAGGCCGTCCCGAACGTCCGGTAGGGCCCGACCGACAATTACGCTCATGGCGTAGTCGAGATATGCCGTTTTCATCTCTTCTTCGATGGGAACCGGAACGAGTTGTTCTCGCGCGGCCATTGTGTGCGTTCTCCTGCAGTGAAGTCAGCGACAGACGGACACATGCGGTGTATCCATCGCATTCGTATTATACGTAAAAAGTGCGTTCAGTGTACACACTGCTGGGTCGGAGATCGGGCCAGGAAATGGATCAGAGGCACCATCGAATGTGCGGGTGTGCCGGTGGTCACCGGTATCAGGTGTCAGGTCCCGGGTCTCGGGGAGACCGGCATCTCATTGGAAGAGCGCAGCGCATGGCCGAATGGGCACCCACGGTGTCCCCTTTTCCCGTCCCGATTTCAGTGATACGAAGCGGGATGTCACGGGCGGATCGCACTCTGTTTGCGGGCACAGCGCTGCTGTACGCCTACTCCAGACGTCGCAACACCAGTGCGGCGTTTTTGGAACCGAACCCGATGCAATTGCATACGGCGATTTCAATATCGCGCCGGATGGCACGGTTCGGTACGTAGTTCAGATCGCATTCCGGATCGGGAAATTCCAGATTGATGGTCGGATGGATCCACCCGGACGTCATATTCACGAGCGTGGCCACCACACCGGCGGCACCGCTCGCACCCTGAGGGTGCCCGATCATGGATTTCGGCGCACTCATTGGGATGGCATACGCACGCAGGCCGAAGACCTTCTTCATGGCCAGGGTTTCCAGACGATCGTTCATCGGTGTGGCCGTTCCGTGCAGACTGACATAGTCGACCGCTTCGGGAGGAATGCCCGCATCGGCCAGCGCGAGTTGAATCGCACGTGCCGGTTCTTCCGCATCATCGCGGATCTGCACACGATGGTAAGCGTCGCACGTGGCGCCGTATCCGAGGACCTCGGCGATCGGTCGCGCACCCCGTGCACGCGCGTGTGCCAAATCCTCCAGCACGAGCATCCATGCACCCTCCCCGAGCACGAACCCCTCGCGAAGCCGATCGAACGGTCGGGACGCCCGTTCCGGCCGGTCGTTAAAGTGGCGGGGCACCGCACGCATCAGACAGTATCCGGCGAGGATACCACGGGTGATACACGCGTCTGCACCGCCGGTGATCACGATGCGACTGCGTCCGGTGCGAATGCGTTCCAGCGCGTACCCGATGGCGTCCGTGGAACTCGTACATCCGTTGGAAATCGCATGACTCCAGCCCCGGAACCCGAACCGGATGGAGATCTCACTTGCGAGCATGCCCACGATCGAAGACGGGATGGCGTAGGGATTGGCTTTTTCGGCATGTCCCGAGAAGTAGAACATATACTGGCGCTCGGCGAATTCAATCCCCCCGCCGGCGCTGCCGATGATGACGTCCACCGCCCGGCGCTCTTCCGCGGTCATGCGTGCGGGGTCGATACCCGCCATGGCAAGCGCTTCCGCAGTCGCCAGCCAGGCCATGGGAACGACGCGCGCCAGCCGCTGCCGGTCGCGTTTGCGGTCGATATACGCTTCCGGCTGAAAGTCGGGGACCTCTGCGACGACGTGACACGTGATGTACCGGTCGGGAGGGAACAGCGTCAGTCTGCGTGTGGCACTCTGCCCCGCCAGCAATCCCCGCTGGAATACTTCACGACCCACACCGAAGGGGGACACGCATCCGTATCCGGTGATGACAACACGGCGATTCATCGTGTCCGTCCCCGGGTTGCCCACAGAATCGATTCCAGCAACCGGGGTGCCCATTGCAACAGGCGAAAACCGACTTTTCGCATCCACGGCCGCTGCAGCCACTGATCCAGGCGCAGCGCCAGACGCATTCGCCGTTCGAATGCCGCGCGCCACGCGTGCACATAACGGTCGATGCCCGCCACACGGGTCCACCGCCCGCGCAGATAGCCGTCGAGCGATTCCGCTGCAAGGATACCGCTGTGGATTGCCATGGCAATCCCATCCCCGCAGAACGGTGGCAGTGTGGCCGCAGCGTCTCCGACCATGAGCACGTTGCGCACGTGCAGGCCGTGCAGGCCGAAATTCGGATAGGTGACCACGTGCCAGTGATCGGTCAGCGTCAGGGTATGCACCATTTCGGATATGTGGTTGGACTGGTGCGTGAATGCGGTGATCAGTCCCGAAATGTGTTTCCCGTAACGCCGCAGGGTTTCCACACGCGTGATCCCACAGATGTTCCACCGGTTGTTCCCCACGGCCGCAATGCCCAGGTAATCCTCTCCGACGAATGTCAATTGCAGGATGGTCGGTGCGATCCACAACTCGGACGGAGAACGGACGTGTTGTTGAAACGCAATGTACGGCATGGGTAACGGTGCCGGACGGCGCGAGGTCGGATCACGGTACCCCGATTTCCGTCCAAACGCACCGACCACCGTGCGTGCGATGAGGGACATCCCGACCAACCGACCCCGGCGGCGCACGTGCACGCGAAATCGCGTGTCTCCATCCTCTTCCACCGCATAGACTTCCCATCCGAAGAGGACTTCTGCGCCCTGCATCTGGGCGAACTGCAACAGCCGTTCATCGAGCACCTCACGCGCGATACCCCATCCGGGGGGATCCAGTTCCACCTCGACGACCGTCGCATCGGCGACCACACGAATCCGTTCAATGCGATGATGCGGCATACCCGCGGGGGCCTGCCAGAAACCGATCTGTTGTAACGCATGGACCGCGTCCGGAGAGAGAAACTCCCCGCACAACCGTCCCCGGGTTCCATACGCACGTTCCACAAGTACCACGCGATGACCCAGACTGGCCAGAACGGCCGCGGTCACGGTCCCGGCGGGTCCACCACCCACGATGACTGCGTCAAAGGCATAGACTTCCATAAAATCAACCCGAACCGAAACGCCCAATTCCGCCAGAAGTCGATGGTTTGGACATGTTCCAATGGGGCCATACGCACCGCTTCGGCGATCGTCCAGGCGCGGCGAAATGATGCCTGCGCATCATGCCGCGTGATCGGACTTCGCACGACGCAGGGCAATACAAAACGTGCAAACCACAGGGGGATACGGTGTCGAATGATATCGTGCACGATGACGGCAATGCGGGCGACCCGAAGACATTCCGCCAGAAACTGACGACTCCGGGACCCGCAGTGATGCAGGAACAGGCTGGACATCACGAGATCGAAACTGTCGTCCCGGAACGGTAGATGAAACGCATCACCCTCGAGCACCACAACATCCGCATGCGTACCGCGCGTCCATCGACGGCGGGCCTCCCGGACGATCGGCCGGTTGATGTCCACACCCACAGCCCACGCGTGCACACCGTGTGCGCGCAACAGCCGGACGACCCACTGCGTCAGGTCGGCACGTCCACACGCGACGTCCAGGATCGTCAGCCTGCGTGCACGATACCGGGGCAGGATCCTGCGCAGCAACGCCGTACGGTAAATCGAGGTGCCGCCCAACCAGCGGTGCGCGCGCCAGAGATCATCCAGGCTGGTCGTAACTTCCGGCGTGGCTTCCCGGGAACGCTCCAACCACTCTTCGCACGGTTCCCACCGCGGGATGAATCCGAGACGCAACTCCCAACGCTCCAGCCATAACCACAGGGAACGACGGAACACTTCAACTCCCAACAACCTGCATCCACGCATATTTTACGGCGAGATACGCCATGATGACAAGCGCATTGATCTCTCCGAAACGCATGACCCACGTATATTTCCGACGTAGCGACCACGTGGCCCATCGACGTGCCGCACGGTGCACCGACGCCGCCAGCACGATCGTATATGCCCCGAGCGCGCATCCCTCCGGAACGCTCTCGTGCAGACCAAACAGAATGCCCCCGCAGACACCGGCGAGAAGCAGCGCGATCTGACTGAATCGAAAGGCACCCGGAGTCCCCAGAACCACCGGTAACGTGCGGTCACCACGCAGCCGATCTGTATCGATCTGATAACTCTGCGTCAACGGGTACAGTGCCACCGTAAACAGCATGGTCGTGGCAAGTCCGAGGGTGCCCTCCAGGGAACGCAGGGCGCCCAGGGGACGGCCCAGTACCCAGCCGGCAAGAAACCCGAGACCCCCCTGTCCGAATGCAACGGTGAGTGCACCGATGACGGGATACCGTTTCAGACGGATACGCGGATGAGAATACGCCAGAGAGAGCCCGACAAACGTCCAGTATACGATAGAAAACATGCCTCCGATCAGCGTCGCAAGGATGCCACCCGTGATCTTCAGGGTCACCGCCGCGGTCCATACTCCCCGGGTGACCGGTGGCGGATGATACAGACCACCGATGGGTCCCGTGTCCCGGTCGTAATATGAATTAAACGCGTTCGCACCGCCGTACAGCAACAGATGAATCACCAGAAACCCGAGCACCGATCGCAGGGTCACCGCGCCGCGTCCCAGATAGAATCCGAAACAGAAAATCGGCATGAGAATCCACGAAAACCGCAACCGCAGATGGGCAACGATCGGTTGCCAGCGCGTGAATATGTGGGTCCCCCGCATGGCATCGGCGTCAGGCGCCGAATTTCTTGAGTCG
This sequence comes from uncultured Acidobacteriota bacterium, assembly GCA_964541595.1. Classification (GTDB taxonomy): domain Bacteria; phylum Acidobacteriota; class HRBIN11; order HRBIN11; family HRBIN11; genus CAZIRO01. The sequence goes on along the minus strand of CAZIRO010000029.1, from coordinate 6,659 downwards.
TCCAGCGTTTGCAAGAATCATGGCCATGGCGTACCGCATGGGAAACCGTCCGAGTGACCCGCGTGCACAGTCCATTTCGGTAAACCGAAGCGTCGCATCAAATCGTGCATATCGTGAGTGCAGCAGGAAGGGGACCGGGTGCCAGCTGTGGCTGCGGAGGACAGCCGGTGTGGAATGGTCGCCGGTGACGACCAGGACGTCCGGGTTGAGCCCCATGAGAATCGGAAGCGCGCGGTCCACTTCCTCCAGCACGCGGACCTTACCCTCGAAATCGCCGTCCTCGCCGGCACTGTCCGTCTTTTTGACGTGCACGAAGAAATAGTCATACGCGTCCCAGTGCTTTTGCACTTCGAGAAATGTCTGATGGACCTGTTCTCCGGCGGCGATCACCTCCATACCCACGAGCCGTGCCAGACCACGGTACATCGGGTATGCTGCAATCCCCACCGCACGCAGGCGATACAGGTCCGGAAACCGGGGCAGGTCCGGACGCCGGTCCAGCCCGCGCAGGAGCACGGCATTCGCATGGGGTTCGTCCCTCAGCACCGCATATGCCCGGCGGGTGAACTCCCGAAGAATGCCGGCGGTTTTTTCGGCGTCCGGTTTTTGTGGCTGCGGTTCCAGCGGCGGCAGTCCCGGTTGTTGTGGATCCGTATCGGTCACAGCGGGATCCAGTCCCTCACCGCGCAGCACCAGGACAAACCGATGTTTCTTTTCCGGACGCACGAAAATCTGCACGCCATCGATCTCCGGGATTTCCCGTTGCAGACGTTCGGTCAACCGCATGCACTCTTCGGTGGGAATGCGTCCCGCACGTCGATCGACGATCACGCCGGTATCGCGGTCCATCGTGGCGAAATTGCCGCGTGCCGCGATGTCATCGGGCTGGAGCGGAAAGTCAATTCCCAGTGCGGACAGGACGCCACGGCCGACCTGCACCGTGAGCGGGTCATATCCGAAAATGGCCAGATGGCCGGGTCCGCTACCGGGTGTGATACCGGGGCCGACGATGTCCGCCAGACCCAGCGCGGATCGCTGCGCGAGCGTGTCCAGGTTGGGAGTGTGCGCGGCTTCCAGTGCCGTTTTTCCCTCGTGAAACGGCGCATCCCCGAGCCCGTCGCAGGAGAGAACGACCATTTTGGTCGTGTGGGTGATGACCAGATCGTGGAGCAGTTGCAACCAGCGATCCATTCCGCCCTCCTCTCATAGAGTTTGAAAGGTCGCGAGTGTGCACATCACGAGTGCAAGGCTGTAGTATACGGTTTCTCGAATGGTGCGCATGCGAATGGTCTCAATCGGTGGATGCGGAACCGTTTGCGTGTGGATGCCCGCCGCGTATGTGACCAGCATCCGATACGTCCGGTAGGAATACATCCAGAGCAACCCCAGCAGCAGCCACACCGTGGGCAACACACGGGTGAGCACGGCCACAACGGGTAGCAGCACCACCATTGCGAATATCCCACCGCGCAGACGACGACAGCGCCGCACGGCGGTGGCATGGGTGGGATTGATCTGGAGTACCGCCTGCAGTCCCAGAAACTCGGCAGTCATGATCGCCACGACGATACCGGCCGGAACGATGACCGGCCACTGTTCGAGCCACGCCACCATTGTCGGTCCCGTCCGAACGGTCCACGCCAGCCCGATCCATCCGGTCACATACGCCCACTCGCCGAGCACCATGATCCCCCATCGGAGCCACCGGTGCGCGAACGTCTGATGGCGATAGGGGATCCACCGGAGTCCCGCGCCCAGCAGAACGAGCCCGACGAAACGGGCAACGAACCGCACATCCGCCGTACCGGACAGCGTCACGCCGACGAGTACAACACCGAATCCCAGACAGAGCGCACACACCACGGCAACGGCGAGCAGAAGCGGGACACGTGTCTGGCGTCCCCATTGAAACCACTGTAGCAGACCAATGCCCACGGCCATCGCGAACCATCCGCTGCCGGTCACCCGTGGAAAAAACAGTCCGGCGGCGACCACAAACATCGTGGGCACCACCCACAGAATGAACTGGGCAGACCACTCAATGCGGTGCATCTGTCGCTCCGGATGGCGTTGCCGGCGGTGCCGCCTGTCCCGCCTGGCGCAATCGGTGTGCCTGACGAATGATCTTGATACTCTCAAACGCGGCGACGACAATCTCTTCGTCCGGACTGTTCAAATACCGCTCGAGCAGCGGGATGACGTCGGTGGCATCCGTGTGCGAGGCGAGTTGCAGAACCCGGAGCTGCACCTTGCGCTCCAGACGGTCGAAGTAGCGGAACATCTCCGGTATGATGCGTTCTCCGGCCTCGGCCACATAACCGGCGAGTTGCCAGTACCGATCGTCGTTCTCCTCCTGGAGCACGCGGATGAAATCCACCGCGTGTTCTCGCCGTCCCAGCAGGAAAAGCGCAAAATCCATGGCCAGTCGTGCACCGGGGTCGGTCTCCTGGAGGAACGCGCGTCCGAGATCTTCCTGATACTGTGGATCGCCGATACGCCCCAGACCCTCCGCAGCCACCATCCGCGTGCGGGCGTCGTCCGACGTGAGTCCCCGGACGAAAAGCGATGCGGCGGGCGCGTATCCCGTATATGCCAGTCCCTGGAAGAACACGAACCGTCGGCGTGCATCGCGTGTGCGGTTGTATTCGGCGAACAGACGGTCCCCCACCGCCGGCCAGGTGCCCGCACACTGGGCAACGGCCCAGACCACCCGTTCGAGGATCTCGATGTCCGGACTGTTCAACCAGTGCTGCAGGGATTGCAGTGCGGTGCAGGCGTGCAATCGACCCAGTGTACGAAATACGTTCATGACCACACGTTTCGCCTGGGCGGTTTGCAGCAGATGCACGAGATCGGGCACCAGCGCGTGAATCCAGAGTCGACCGGCTGCGTTGACAGCCAGCGCGATCCACGTGTCGTCATCCGCACGCAACCACTGCCGCAACGCTTCCACGACAGAAGCGTGGACCGTCTTCCAGGGTAAACGTTCCTGTCGGGGTTCCCGATAAAATCCGGGCAGGATCTGTTTCCAGGTCGGCGGTACCGGAACACCGAGATAATAGGCCATCATGAATTTATAGGCCTCCCGGCGATTCTCCCCCACCGGATCGCGCAGGGCTTTTCCCCAGTATGGTTCCACACCGGGATCGCGCAGGCTCCCCAGTGCACGGATCACGTAGAAACGTACTTTGGGTTCCGGATCGTCCAGCGCGGCACCGAGCGCCGGTATCGTTTCGATGGCCTGGAGATCGGCCAGCATACGGGCTGCACGGATTTTTTCTTCCGGCGTCCCGTGTTGCAGCAGCGCAACCCAATCGTCCGGCGTGATACGTGCCTGCTGGGCAGCCGCCGGCAACGCAACTGTCCAGATGAACCCTACGGTACACAGGATCGTAATCCGGCGCATCATGATTGCCATCGTTGACCGGTTTGGGGTGGCAACCATCATACTGCACTTCCGCGAGTGGCTCAAACCTTGCACGCGCCCGGAAAGGTGTGATACATTGAGGGACGAGCTGTTCGGCCACTCCCGGGTACCCTGTACGTCTATTGCACGCGCGTCGGGAGCGGGTATTGCATGCTTCGGAACCCAGGTGTATTCCTGCCGTTGATCACGACGGTCCTGTGGATGGGGTGTGGGGCGCACATCATCGTATTGCACGATCCGCTCCCCGCCGAAGCCCACAACGACCTCGGTGTGCAGTACATGCGTGAGGGCGCCTATCGGGCGGCCGAACGTGCGTTTCGCCGGGCGATCCGCAAACGGCCGCAGTGGTATCGCCCGTATTACAACCTGGGCGTGCTGTACGCAGTTCAACACGAATGGAAGCCCGCCTTCCGGGCATTCCGCGCGGCGGCAGAACGGGCCCCCCGGTGTGCCGAGTGCTGGAACAACCTCGCATGGGTCGCACTGCAGTGGGGACGCCACCTGCATGCGGCGATGACGTGGGCCTGTCGTGCTGTTCATGCCACGGCCGGCCCCCGGGATCGGTTCTATCACACACTGGCCCGCGTGGCCCTGGCACGCAACGACTGCGCGGCCGCGCATGCCGCCATTACCGCCGCGCTCCTCCTGGCGCCGCCCCACCGCGTGGCCATGTACTGGTCGGATTACCGTACGATCCGGTTACGGTGCGCAACGGCCGCACCCGTTCGACAACTCTGTGAAAATGTGTTAAAATAAATAGAGTCTATTGCCCATGGCGAAACGATCACGTCCCGCAAAGACGTTGCGGATCAGTGAGATATACTACTCCATTCAGGGGGAATCTACCTGGATGGGGTATCCCTGCATTTTTATCCGACTGACCGGTTGTCACCTGCGCTGCGTGTACTGCGACAGTGCCCATGCATTTTACGCCGGTATGACCATGACCATTCCGGATATCCTGCGTGCCATTGCGCGCTATCCGTGTCGGCTGGTCGAGATCACCGGCGGGGAGCCATTGTTGCAAAAAAACGTGATCCCCCTGATGGAAACCCTGCTGGAACGGGGCTATCGTGTGCTGTTGGAAACGAGCGGTGCGTGCTCGATCGCAGCGGTGCCCCCACGCGTGGTGAAGATCGTCGATGTCAAATGCCCGGACAGCGGGGAGTGCCCGTCTTTTTACTTTCCCAATTTTCGATGGTTGATGCCGTGGGACCAGTTGAAGTTTGTCATCCGTACCTGGCGGGACTTTTACTGGGCCGTGGATTTTGTCCGGACCATGGACCTCGTTGCACGCTGGGAAATCCTGTTCTCACCCGCGCATGGGGAGTTCTCGGCAAAATCGCTCGCCCGTGCGATCCTGCGCACGGGTCTTCCGATCCGGTTACAGATCCAGCTGCACAAGTACATTCATCTGGACGAGGGCATGGACCCGGCCGTTTACGCACAGTGGACCCGCCATACCTCCGCACCGGCAGCGTCCCCACGGGGCGCGTACCCGGCGCGGCAGGGGGACTCCTGTTCAACGGCGGAATGATCACATGTCGCGTTACTCATTTTGAAGAGGTGCATTTCCGCAGTGAAGTGACGAAAGGGGAAGTGACGAGGGGAAAAGTCACGCGATGACCTGTGCCTGTGTCCTGTCACTTCCCGGCATTTGTTGTGTCACCGCATTTGGGAAACATACCACCTGGGAAATGCACCGATAAGGAGACGGTCATGGCAGACCGTGGGTTTTGTCCAAGTTGCGGTGAAGACGTTCCGGTCTATCGTGCGGTCGTTGAAAAGGCGCAGCAGCAGATGGTGGAACTGCGGTGCGCGTACTGTGGGTTTTCTCTGGAATGGGTGCAGATGCAGAAAGTCACGAGCGGCGGTACCCTCATCGTGGCGGACGATTCGGAAACCATGGTGGCCCTCATTCGGGATTACTTTGCGCAACGCAACATGTTTGAAGAGATATGGACCGCACGGAACGGCGGAGAATTCCTGCAGGCAGCCGTCAGGGCGCTGCGTTCGGGACATCTGCTGCGGCTGGTGATCATGGACATTCGCATGCCCGTCCTGAGCGGCGCCCAGGCCGCCATTGCCCTGCGCTGGATCGAAAAGGGATTTGAATGCACGCGATCGACGCCGATCATCTTCCTTTCGGCCTTTCGGGTTGACGAGAGCCTGAAACGGGTCCTATCCTATTGTGCGCCTGCGCATTATATCAACAAAGAGGCCCCTGGCACCCCGGAAGCGCTGATGCAACGACTCTATCAGGTCGCAAGTCGATTTCTCACGTGAGGTGTGATCCATGCGTCCGGAGTGGATGCCACGCGTGGGCATACTCCCCGACGTGGACAGTACGGAACGTCGGCTCAAACTCAAAGTCGATTACATCGAAGCCGTCTTACAGGCGGGCGGCTGTCCCGTAGTGCTCCCGCCGATTCACGATCCCGAGTGTCGCCGGGCGATGATGCGCGATCTGCACGGACTGATTCTTTCAGGCAGTTCCAGTGATGTGGATCCCGCCCGCTACGGTGAAGAACCCATGCCCAGTCTCGGCCTCCTGTCGCCGCTGCGCGAGACCCAGGACTGGGCCTGGCTGGAGACGGCTGTCGAACTGAATCGACCGATTCTCGGCATCTGTTACGGGTGTCAGATCATCAATGTCTTTTTCGGGGGTACGCTGTATCAGGACATCCCGTCACAGTTTCAGGGCGCGATCGCGCACCGTCAGACGGCTCCACCGGACTGCGCATCGCATACGGTGGTGCTCGATCCGGATTCCGAACTGGCGCGCTGGTTGAATAAAACGGAGATCCGGGTAAATTCCAGCCACCATCAGGGGATCAAACATCTGGCGCCGGTCCTGCAACCCATCGGCTGGGCGCCGGACGGACTCGTGGAAGCGTACCGGCATGCGGACGACACGCCGTGGATTCTCGGGGTACAGTGGCATCCGGAGACGATGATCCACCGTGACGCCGACGCACGCGGAATATTTTCACTCTTTTTGCGTGTCTGTCGGGAACACGTCCGCCAGCGTGCAGTACCGACGGAAGTGCCATCTTGACGGTGCATCTCCAGAGCAACGCGATGTGACGAGCGGGGAAGTGGCACGGGGAAGAGTGGCGGAGTTTCCCGTTGCCGTACTCCGTCACTGCCGGCAGTATCGACGTCACGCCATGCGGGCAATGCACCGCTGAACAACCTGCGCCCGTACGTCCGCAGATGGAGGATGTGCATG
>CAZIRO010000028.1:0-21037 GCA_964541595.1 uncultured Acidobacteriota bacterium | reverse complement strand
CGGACAGAGAGGTATACGATACCAGGGGCGACCGATCGAGGTCGCCCGGTCATGACCGTGACCGCCACAACGGCGTGACCACTGCACGGTACACCGGTGCCCGTCAATGGCCACCGCAATGTCCATGACCCCATCGTGACCGGGCGAGCTCGACCGCTCGCCTCTACAACACGATGGCCCCACAATACAGTATGCACACGGTCACGTGTGTGTCGGATGCATCGCCGATTTTAATAGCAACGTCAGCGCTGCAGGCACTTCACCACGCGGACAAACGGACGCAGGGGATCTTTTGTTGCGACCCGAAAGACCACACAGGAACGAATTTCCGAACCGGGTTCACCGCGCATCGGGCCGACGTGCAAGACGTCGCCGTCCAGCAGTTTCTGGCCTGCACACACGATGCGTGCATTTTGAAGGCCGCCACCGCGGACAAGCGCACAGTACGTTTCACCGCGCCGGAAGATCCCCAGGATCACCACTTCACTCACGGTGGGAACGGTCGCATCCGGTTGTGCCCGGGTAGCAAACGGATCCCGTTGCGCATCGTACCGAAACGACGGATCCACGGCCATGGTTGCACTGGATCCCGATTGTGCATCCGACCGGACTTGATCCTGTCCGACCACCCAACCCTGTGCAGCCCATCCGCCAATCAGGAACAGGACCGCACAGATCCAGACGCTAAACCGTGCACATTGCATGGTTTCACCCCCTTTAAAAGAGTCCTGAGCGCATACGTTTAGAACGATGCCGTTTCGTAATTATGCAGCCACAAACCGGCCGTATCCGAAGCGTGTCTTCGCACCGATCCCGTACCTTTGCGCTGCACATTGCAGGTCTTCAAACCACTGTGCGATCAGTGATTGCGGGTCTGCATCTCCGGTCTTCGTCCGCATTCGCAAACGCACAGCGTCCACACCCAGTGTGAAGACAAACGGTGTCTGTTCCACGACGAGAAACACGATGGGATTCGGACTTTCCGTATCCAGTGCTTCCGTTGCGTCTCCCGTGTAATAATCCGGATAATGGACGTTCATCACGTCCAGTTTGAAATGCGGGACACCCGCGGGAATCGCATCCAGACACATGCACAACCCCGCACGGTCTGTGGTTCCCAAGTATGCGCGCAGTTGGCCCCGCAACTGTTCCAGCGCCTGTTTCCGCTGTGATACCTCCATCGGAAGGTCGCCCTTTCCGTCCATCCACTGTTCGACCCGCTCTGCGATGTGGCGCCGTTCTGCCGTATCCATCTCTCCAGGCAGTGATTCCAGTGCCGTGTCGATCGCATCCAGAATCCAGGCCGCCCGCAGCAGACCTTTCACGGCCGTCGCGGGAATATAGGGCAGTCCCAGCGTACGGTACCAGACGAATCCCGTTTCCCATACGGTGGCCGATCCGAGGCCGATGACCATCCGGCCGTCCAGTTTCCAGATCCGTTCATCGACGATGTATCCCTGCGTTTTCAACCGCTGCATGAAGTGTTGCCGACGTTGTTGAAACCGTTTCAGCCATGCAGTCCACCGGGTCCGGTAATGATCAAACGATTTCAAATACGCTTCCCAGAGGTGATACTTCACCCTGGACAGTTTCCTGTTCGTCCATGCCGGCGTTTCCTGCAGATCGAACGGTACCCCCCTCCGGAAAAACGTTTCTGGTGATGCCATTTGCCATACGGGTTCAATGTCTGCCCGTTCAACCTGTCTTCTCTTCCTGTCCGACACCAGTCGCGCGAGTGGCCATCTATGTCCCAGGAACGCATGCACGGTACATTCCTGCGGCTGATCCGGTCTGCGCTGTCGATGTGAACGACGTGCGTGATTCATTGTGACTCCCCCTTATCGGTCTTCAGGATCACCTTGGCCAACCGTTTGAACCACTCCGCGACGGCAAGGGCTTCCCGGGACCAGTGACGGTATTCCGCCGATGAAAGGGATACCACCGTTTCCAGCAGATCCCGACCATTGTGCAGCATTCCCGCCCGACGGAACCATCCCGCCAGGTGAGTGTACAGCACCTCCCACTCACTGCCCTTCTCGCGCATATAGGCCAGCGTCGCTGCCAGTCCGTTGGTCATGACCATTGCGGGCAGTTTTTGCGCATATCCCTGATAATTCTTCTGGTTGCCCGATCCCTCTTCCCGAAATCGCTGCACACATCCCAGTGCATACCCGGCCATTTCCTGTGCGCGTGTACGTACTGTTGATTGCATGTTTATCCTCCCTGCTCATACAAGGACATGGACCAGGTGATCTGCACGAGACCCCGTCCCAGGGTTTCGTCACCACCGAACTGCAGGATACATCCGGAAGGTGCGACTTCACGAAGCAACTGACGCAGAGTTTCCGCATTCACGCCGTTCAATGCGTGATTCTTTGGCGGTTGCACATCCACGATCACCCAGAACAGACTCTCGGCAGGAACGAGTTCCTCCGTCCAGAGTGCGCCCTCGGCGACCGTTCCGGTGACGTGCTCGATACGCACGCGGTGCACCACTTCCGTTGCGGACTGGACGAATTCAGTGAACACGTCGTCATGCACGAGTGCGATGTGTCGTGGCAGCAGATCGCGCAGCGTATTGTCCGGATGCAACTGCTCGCGAAGGAATTCCGCCAGGGATGTCAATGTATCCGCCTGCGCTTCATGGACATCCAATGTGAGATCCTCCAGCACCACCCGGTCATTTTCGGGCAGACGCAGTGCCGTATCCGCGGAGACGCCGATCGTATCGAACCGTTGCACTTCCAGTTGCGCCCAGTTCCGGAGTTTTTCCTGTAACTCCGGATCATTCCGCACGCACATCTGCAGGTCGCGCACCCACCGCCGGATGACCACGGGCGCGGTCACCCAGGCGAACACCCCCGCGAGACTGCGAACGGGAAAGAGCAACAGCCGCGCATCGGACACAACGACGGCACCGGCAAAATCGCTGGCCTCCGTGGGACCATCGAAAGCTTTCAGATCCTGACCGGGTCCGAACAGCGCGGCCACTTTGTTTACATATGTCTCACGGTCGTCCTTCCGGGAAGCGATCCGACGCACGGCTTCCCAGCGCAGCACACCTTTGACGGACGATGCCTGCACGATGGGAAACCCCGTGGTCCGTTCCCGCTGCACTGGCAGGTCCACATAGGACACGCGGGTGCCACTGCCCGGATGCAGCGGTGTCAGTGCATACATCCACATCAGATCGGCCATGGACGTACCTCCCTATGTTTCTTTTACGGGTTCGGCAGTATGTCGTCCGATAACGGCCAGGCCGTATCCCAGGGTGACTCCATCCCCGATACCGATGGGTGTGGATTCCGTCCAGTCTGCGGGTGGAGACTCCGGCTCCAGCACGAGGACCGTCCCCGGCGGCAACAGCGGGCGTGGCGGTTTCGGTCGTTTTTCCCTGTAGTCCCAGCCGGTGTATGTCCACAATGAACCCGCCAGTGTGATCACACGGAGTCGTGCTGTCAACGACTGATCATAGGCCGGGTATACCGGAACCCTATCGCCTTTCGGAACGAACGCGGGCGTCAGCAGACAACATCGCCATAATCCAGATGCGGTATCCCCGGTCGGTGTCCAGATGGATGCGGGCACGCCGTCTACATCATCGATCACCCGGAAACGTGCCATACGGCGTTCCCCACCGAGGGTGCACAGGTCCTCACGCACGTTTCGGAAATGGCGTACTACACGCTGCCAGTCCGCATCGTCCATGTTCCACCGTGTCATGCCCACAAGCAGTCCCCATCCGGGTCGCATGCGGACATACTGAACGAAAAAGAACGCGCCCCCCGCGGAGTCGACCACCCCTCGAGCACTGGCCAGGCGAATCCCCGGCCGTGATTCCCGGATGACGATTTCGGTCTCATGCAGGGCACTCGAGCGGTCGATCGTCTGACCGTTGCGCCACCGGGTATACGCAGATAGCGACACCCAGGTATTTGCAACAGCGCGGACATCCCGTGCCGTTGTTGTCCAGAACATCCGTTCACCCGGTGTATTCGGGAACATTCGCATCCACGGTGGCACATCGCGCAACTGCAGGGACACCGTTTCCTGACCGTCCGTGAGGACGTCTGCGGGCCAGGGTCCGTACACGTCCACCCGTGCAGTACTCTCATCCTGATGGCACAGTAGTGGACCGATGAACCGAATGGGCGATTGCGCGGCGTCTCCAAGCCGCGACTGCTCGAATGTGTCGAATACCTTCTGCCCGATGTATGTCCGCAACGCACCGGCGAGCGTGGACGGCAACGGCGGAAACCGCGTAACGGCAAACGCGTTCTCCCCAGCCGTAAACGGCCGACCGTCACGGAACAACCAGACATCCACGGGTTCGATCATCAGCCAGAGGATCGCATCCATGGGACTGTCCTCCGTCATTCCCGGACGACCCCGTTCGGTCGTCCCTGTCCTTTGTGCTCCCATATGGACTGGGATTCGACATCCTCAAGAAATCTATGAACTTTTCTTACAAGAACCTGTTCATCCAGTCCGAACTGATTCTGGACCTCCCGGGGCACGTGTAAAAACGTGATGATACAGGGGCCTCTTTGCAGATTCAGCGGCTTAATGATCAGAGGCGACGCATGTCGGTCAGGCCAGTTTTCTCTCTCTCCGCTTTCTCCACTCGCGAACGGATACCCGAGCAATGCTTTGTTTGGTACGCCAAGATTTCTTCTCAGTTCTCGATACTCGCCCTGCACGGAACGCCACGGTTTTTCACACCATCGAATTTCCCGGATGCGCCCTCCAGTCTCGAACAAACCGAGTACACGTTGAAGTGCATCACGTATAGGCACTCTTTCGGGCACCAATGGGAATAGCAAACCCATACTGCCCCTATCGGATTCGGGCATACGATTTGGCCACAGGCTGCCGTACCCTTTCCGGCTGCGGGACCCGAAACACCCCAGATAGACGGCCAGCCAGAAACTCGCGAGGACCATTTGCTGATCTGTTTTGGACAGCCAGGGCGCACAGGTGAGCGTCACGGTCAGGGATGTTCCTGGAGAAAAACACTGTCGCCGGTTCATCTTCAGTGAAAACCCGAAATACGGTGCGGGCAGATTTAGCGAACAATCCTGTAGTCTGCCAGCAGGTGTCGTGACGTATACCCGCACACCGGATGCCTGTGCCTGCTCGCCGCGCACACTGCCGAACAACCGGTCTTCGTCTTCACGTCGACCGCCGGCCACGCGAAACCACCAGCGCATCATTCCCTTGATGGACGGTGCCCGCCATTCAGCGCTGCGGGCATCTGCGCCACCCATGGCAAGCGGTGTGATGACCTTCAGATGAAAGGTCCACGTGGGCCACGCCATCGGTTCATTCCTCCGGCTGAGCGATAAACGCCGCCGCCAGGAGCAGATGGGTAAAATCCCGGACGGACGGCGCACGTTGAAGCAAATGGAGTAATTGCTGCTGCAGTTCGGTCCAATCGGCCTGTCGCTGTGCGCGCATCGCCGGATGGCACGATCGGTCAAAATGGAGTTGCAACAGGGCGGCAGCGACCTCCCGGATCGCACCGTCTGCACCGCTCTCGCTCCGGTCCGCACCCGGTGGCGGCAGGATCTCGGCGACGGCCGCGGCAAACCGATAGGGAAATCGTGCCGCAAGTCCGAACGTCGGGTCAGTCAGCGCGTCCAGGAGCCGATAGAACACCTTCGACGGATGCACGACGCCGGTGTCGTCCTGCAGTTCCCAACGCATTCCGGTCGTGAGCCGTTCTCCGGACCGCTTGAGCACGCGCAGTTCGAACGCATTCCGCTGGCGTCGTTCTTTCGCCGAGCGTTCCGCCGCCCGTGCCTCCTGCAGCGCCAGTCCGAGCGGATACTTCACATGGGCGATCACGATCCCGGCACTCATGGAACCCCCGTCCAGGACGTGTTCCCGGAACTTCTGTTGCAAAATGTCGGCGACCTGCAGGGCATACCGTATCGGTGCGAGTAACAACACGTCATCGCCCCCAGCATAGACGAGTTGTACGGGAAACCGTTCTGTACACACTTCCAGGACGTGGTGGCTGGCGTATTCTGTCAGGTATCTGGACAGCATACTGTGCCAGGCGGGCGACATCGGATGCGGGCGATCGAGAAACGGCACGTCCCGCAAGTGTTGCATGATGACCTCATTGAGCACTTTCCGGATCGAGGGATTCTTCTGACTGCTGAGCCACTTGCCCATGTGGTCGCCGTCCAGCATGACGATGGCATAATAACTTTCTACCGACGGCAATCTCTGACGTTCCCTGGCGTTCTGTTTCTGCCAGTCGGCCCATGCCTGGCGAAACGCCTGCCACGCGGTTTTCACTCTCTGTAACCATTTTTCACATGTGGGTTTTCGCACCTCAGGAATACCGTATTCACGTTGCAGGTCATGGACGTCGATTCGATCCGGTGCCAGCCAGAACCCGTCCGTCTGCACGAACGCTTCGAGTACTTTTCGGTTACGCGCTGCACGCTGAAGTTTCGGTACGGTACGCGTCCGGAAGTGCTCACGTACTTCAGACGGTGCTTCTTCTCCCCATAGTGTGTCCAGAAAGATCCGTACTTTTCCACGGACAACGTCGTTCACATGCTCCCAGTACTCGACCACGGTATCTTTAAACACGACGGCGCCCATCTCATGGGTGGAGGGAAACCGTGGCAGTTCCAGGGGTTCGTCCGGTTGCACGTCGCGGGTCAGGTGCTCTTCGAGCAGGTGCAGGAACACGCGTTTTGTCCAGCAGACGGCACAGAGCCGTTCCCCCTCACGCACGAGCACCGGCCAGCCGGTGGCGGGTATCCGCATGGGCCACCAGAACCTGCTATCGGCCACCCGATTGAGTTCCTGAAACCGGAGTTCCGGCTGTTCCGTTTGTTCCCGTGCCCAGAGGGTCCCGATTTCGACCCGTTCACCGCACAACGAACAGAGCCGACCTGTTGGGGATGCTGCAGGGAGTTCCGGCATGGACTGGGCCTTGACGGCCGCATGCAACCGTTCGATCAGGCGATACAACCCGGCATAACCGAGTGTGATCGGCAAACGCGCCGTTCCGTAGCGCGGATGCTGCCGCAATGCGTGGAGGACTTCCCGGAGGTTTTTCGGAAGATCCAGCCACTGTTGCAATGCGGTCACCCACCGATCGACGGTCTCGGGCTGCCAGAGGGCATCGCCGCCGTCGCTGACGTTCAGATCGAACGGCACCATCACGCCCGTCCACCGGAAGTATCCCCGTGCGGTTTCCCATGCACGTGCGATCCAGGTCTGCCACGTGGGAGATACCGCATCCTGTGGAATCTCGTCATGCGCCAGGATGCGTTGCACGGCCTGACGAAGGCCAACGGTATTTCGATGTTCGATCGCATAAACGGCCAGCATCAATGCCTGACGCACGCACTGTTCCCAGGCATCCTGCATGGCGGCACGCACGACCTGCAACGGCGTGTCGTGCTCGTCCCATGGGACGATCGCCAGCAACCGGTTCGGTAGACTCGCCGTCCGCAGCAGTTTGTACCAGGGATAGGGTTTCTTGCGCAGAGTCCTGTTTAATGGAGGATTCTGCGTGCGCACCCGGTGCAGCAACCACCAGTCAAACAGTCCCTGATGGAACATCGAGGGAAAAACCAGATGATCTGGACCCCATCGTTCGATAATTGCACGGGCACCGTTCCATGCCAGCCACGAGAGCAGGTAACTCCCCGCCAGCAGGTCCTGCGTCTTTCGCGCGGTCTGAATGAACTTCTGCACCGGCCGGATGGAAACGAGTATCAGCGCCGGCCGCGGCCAGCAGGCCACCAGTGCGCTGACCTGCGTGAGATGATCGAACAGGCTGTGGTTCGGTGCGCGGGTATCCGCTGGGAACTCCAGCATGACGTGGTGACGCCGGCCGTCGACCTCCGGGGTGGTGAACTCTTCCGGCCAGACGCGGTATACGAGCAGGAAACGGAGAAAGTCCACATCCTCGTGGATCGGGTCCAGATTGCGCCGCACGATCTTGAAGGCTTCCGCCAGGCGCAAACGTGCATACAGACCGATCCGCTGATCACCCCGCCAGGGGTCACGCACGGTGAGATGGCCGGTGCGTTCGATGTCTTGCAATGCCTCTTCCTCGGTGGGACGGATGTCTTCCGTCAGCAAACGGGTCATGGCCGCCGATAACCAGTCCGCCCATTGAATCCGTGCACGTTCTTCGTCGGTCGGCAATGCGCTGATCCCGAGGAATTTTGTCACGATCTGTTCCGCGACGGCTTCATGGTCCCGTTTCTGTAAAAAACTCACCGTGACCTTGTGCGGCGGATCGTGTAAAAAGGCTTTGAGTTTCAGTTTCCAGGGTGTTGATGGCATATGTCCCCATCTCCGATTCTGTGGGTATACACGTTTATTCGGGATAGAGGTGCAACAACGCCCGACCGCGTGCGGTCAACCGCAACTGGCGAAACGGCGGTTTCGTCTCCAGCCACTCGACCAGACCGAAATCGATCCAGCGCCGCAGATAGGGTTCAGGACACTTTGTGACGTCGATTGTTCCAGACCGTGCGATCTCGTGCAGACACTGCACTTCCTGCGGTTCGGGGACGTAAAACATCGGCGGAAATTCAATGAGTTCCGCAAACTCCTCGTGGATATAATACAGCGGACAACCGGTCATGAACGCAGCCAGGGCGACAACAATGACGTGTGCCTTGAATCCGCCGGTCGGATTGAACACGATCTGTGCGTATTCCCGGCGTGCATGGTGCGTGATGTCGATCAGGTGCTGAAGCAACTCCAGCATTCCCCGTTTGAAAGCATCCACACGATGGGTGCAGGGGGTGTCCGCGAAATACCCGGAAACGGTCTTCGGATGGTAAATGGCAAACTCACACGCACGCAAATACCGGACCAGCGCCTGGCGAACGATCTCGTTGGACGCCGTTCGAGTACCGACCAGGTAGACAGCCACATCGTGCGGATGCAGGTGATGTTCCCGCATATAAGCGGTCAGGCTGCGGACCTCCGCGCTGCGGGTTTCGGGGTTTTCGGTGAGGTATGCCGTGATCTGCTGCAATACGGCGGGATCATCCAGCATTCGCTGCCATTGATCTTCGTCCTGCATGCGGGGTGCGTGTGCTCCAAGCGCGGTCTGACTCCAGTGGCGTAACAAACTGTTGCCCACGGAAACCACGTGCAGTTCCATTCCACACCTCGTGAAAAATATCTTACCACAGATGGAAATATCGGATAAAATTCCGGCGATACGCGGAAAGCCGGGAAAAGCGGAGGAATTTGAGATGTGCGGCACAATTCAGCGGGAAGCGGGAATTTTAATTTAATCCCGGGACCACCATCTGTCAAGGACGACGATTCAACGGGTTGCACCCCCTATCTCCGACAGGAGACCGAGGACCGGTGACGGAAGACCGGGAAAAAACAGCAACGGGGCAGAGCAACCCACCGGAAGCCACCCGGTTACAGAGCGCATCCCCTCTTCTTCCTGTAGACCCCATCTTTATCCTCAACCGGCAGCTGCCCGTTGCCCGGCTGCTCCGTTTCCCCCCTCCAGCCCATCACCTGACACCTGGGACCTGAGACCTGAGACCCGAGACCTGAATACCTGACACCCGACACCTGGTATCACTTCCCCATTTGTTGTGTTCCCCGCGAGGTGGCCTCCATCTGGCGCAGTTTAACATACAACAGGATGACCAGCAGTGTAGTCAACAACGTGGCAATCGCCAGTCCCATCCGACGGAAACGGTATTCTGCGAGCGCCTGTTCCCCGACGCGAACGAGCGACCGTGCCTGTTCCAGTGCCGGTCGTACCACGTCAGTCAGGGCTTTCGGATCCATCTGATGGGTCACGGTACGCGCGCGGATCAACGCGCTCCGCACATCTTTCAACTGCATCAGCGCATCACTGACCTCCAGCCCCTTCTGTTCCGCAACGGTCAGCATCTGACGCGCGCGTTCCATCTGCGTTCGCAATTCGACCAGTGCTGTATACATCCGCTGTGCCACACGCATTCCCGTATCGTCCGCATGGTGGCACTTTTCACAGATCGATGGCTGTCCGGGGCGCAACATCTCATCCGTGACCGGCCGCACGTCGTGATTACCGTGGCAGACTTCACACTGCGGGAGGTTTTTCTCACGGAACGGTTCCGCGTGCGGACTTCTATTAAAGTACTCGGCATTGATACTGTGGCACGTACCACACACGTGAGAGATCGAGAGCACGCCCGGTGGCAGGGCACCGTGGTTGCCGTGGCAGTCGTTACATGCCGGTGCGCCTGTATCGTGTTTTTCCAGCAGTGCCTTACCATGCGCACTCACGGAATAGAGATCGAACTGATCCGCGGGTAACGCATACTCCCGCATCAAAATGGGGTTACTGTGGCATCGGGCGCATGTAAACGGCACATGGACCGGATGCACCGTGGACCGCGGGTCACTGGCCGGGAAAATCGCATGGTGATCGTGACAGTCCCAGCAGACGGCCACACGCGTATCGCCGGTGCGCAACTGTTGCCCATGGCGGCTGGTCCAGTACTTTTCCACCTGATCGGTGGGCAGTGCCGGATTGAACCTGCGCATATAATTCGGGTCACTGTGACACCGTCCGCAGAGTTCGACCGCGCGGGATCGGTGCACGGGAGAAGCGGGATCGGTATGCGGGCGAATGTCGTGCACGCCGTGGCAGGTGATACAGGTGGCAACATCGGCATTGCCGTGCACGCTTTCCGGGAAAGGCCGGACGTATTCCGGATTGAGTGTGCTCCCGTATGCCTGCAACCGTTCCACACTGGCGTGGCACTGCAAACACATCTGTGTGATCCGTGTCCCCTGTAGGTCTTCGATAAATCCACGTGCCGGACTCATGGCTTCGTCCATATCTTCTGCCGTGGGGTCTCCGCCGTGGCAGTCCGCACACGATATTCCGTGTGCGGCGTGTACATCCCGGGCATACATCTCCACGATCGGGTCCTCCAGATCCAGGTGACAGGCCACACACTGATCTTCCGTCGATGTCTGCGCTGCCGCCACGCCGCTTCCCGGAATGTTCCCCCAGTATGCGAGCAGCAAGATGACTCCGAACCACCCCAAATATCCCCGCATGATGCCCTCTCCTCAGGATAGATACCCCCAGGCGGTCATGACCCCGATATACAGGACCAGTCCCCCACCGAGGGCATACATGACCGGTTCACGGTACCGTCGGGGGATCACGGGTTCCCAGAACGGCAGTAATGTCCATCCGATCAGGCCGAGCGTGGTCACCAGGATGCCGAAGAACTCTCCCTCCATGAATATCACACGCGCAGGGAGCAGTTTCAGCGTCTGATACAGAAACAGAAAATACCACTCGGGTTTGATCCCCGGCGGTGCCGGTGCAAACGGATCGGCTTTTACACCGAGTTCGGCGGGAAAGAATACGGCCAGAATCGCGAGCACGTTCAGGACCAGCAACCAGAGGATCAGATCACGCAACAGAAAATTCGGAAAGAAAGGCATCCGCCGTTTCTGCGATTCCGGCAGGTGCGCCCAGGATGCCGGTTCGCTGATCCCCTGGCGCTGAATAAATATCAGGTGGAGTGCCAGAATGAGTGTCATGATGCCGGGCAGGATGGCGACGTGCAGGCCGAAAAACCGGGCGAGCGTGGCACCGGTCACGTCCTCGCTCCCACGGACAATGCGAAGCAGTGTCGGACCGATATAAGGAACCGAACCGATGAGTTCCGTACCCACTTTTGTGGCAAAAAATGCCAGTTGATTCCACGGAAGCAGATACCCGCTGAACCCGAATGTCAGCGTGAGCACCAGCAGAATACAGCCGGTCACCCAGGTGAGTTCCCGGGGTTTTCGATACGCGCGTGTGAAGAACACACTGAACATATGGATGAACACCGCCAGGATCATGAGATTGGCCGACCAGTGGTGAATCGACCGGATCAGCCATCCGAACCGCACCCGGGCCATGATGAATTTCACGCTCTCAAATGACGCGTCCTCTCCCACGCGATAGTACATGAGAAGCAGTGCACCCGAGATCACCTGGACGATGAACAGGAACAGGCTCACGCCCCCGAAGTAGTACCAGATAGATGCCCGATGCATGGGTACATATTTGTGGCGCATGAACGCGATGAGATCCGCGATGCGATACCGTTCGTCCAGCCATGCGTATATTCGACGCCACATCATCCCGCCTCCCGCGTGACGTATACATCGTTCCCTTTCACGATCACCCGGTACCGTTCCAGCGGACGGGGCGGCGGACCGGCGATGTTCTTACCGTTCAGGTCGTATTTACCGTTATGACAGGCGCACCAGATGAGTTTCCAATCCGGACGGTACTGGACAATGCAGTCCAGGTGTGTACATACCGCGGAAAATGCCCGAAACTCTCCGGTGGTCAGGCGAATGAGGATACCGGGCCGGGTACCGAACCGGAAGATCTTCCAGTCGTTCGGTTCGAACTCATCCACCGTTCCTACCTTGACTGCTGTGACCTGAGCCTCGGGCGTACGGGGCGGAACGAGAAACTGCAGTACCGGATACAGCACAGACCCCAGCCATCCAACCAGACTCAGTCCCATGAACCAGTCCAGAAACCGACGTCGGTTCATACCCCAACCTCCTGATGCGGAACTCCACCTGTGGTCAGCATATGGTAGTCAGCATATGATGGCGATGGGCCGGAGGATGCCGGGAACGATTCAGGCCGTTTCGGACACGCCCATACCGGTGCGTGCGGGCAACTGGGTGAAATCACCCAGTTGCCCATATGCCCCGGGTTCAAAGGGGATGATTACGGGTTGTCACCGTGTTTCAATGTCATCAGCCACTGCGCAATCGTGTGCAGTTCTTCGTCCGTGCCCTTGAATTTCCCCCGATGTTTTTTACCGTCCCGTTCGATCTCGCGTTTGACCCACTTCACGATCCATTCCGCACTCTCGACCTGATTGCCCACGTTGGACAGATCGGGCGTTTTCTTTTTCATCCGTTCACTGGTGGCCTCAATGCCTTCCGCCTGGATACTGTGACACCTGTTGCACTTATGTTTCAGGAAGAGGTCTTTTCCCGATTCCTGGCTCCATGCCGGCAAAGCGAGCCAACCGATACAGAAGACCACACCCGTCAGTACGGTCCATAACGTCCGCGCGCACCTCATGATCGCGCCTCCGCTCTGTAAGGTTTGATATGCAACCCATGGGAACATATGCAACATTCATGCCGAACAACACTGAGATCGGGACAGGCAATGGGACAGGGGATGCGCCGGATGGCCCGATTGGCACCGGGATCCGGTCCCAGGTCCCAGGTCTCAGGTCCCAGGTGTCAGGTGTCCGGTGTCCGCGCTTCCTGGTTGCCGGGTTATCGTGGGGTCCACTGGGACACACCGTGTCCCAACTTTCCTGTCCCGATCGCCGCACACACGGAGTGCAATCTGTGCACCATTGTTATAGCATGAATAAATTTAAAACACCAGATCGAGAAGTACACGTGTGACACCGTAGGCACCGCTGGAGGTATCCATATGCGTTCCCTTGCATGGAAAATTGCGCTGCCGATCGTCCTGATCATCTGGATCTTTTTCGGTCTGGCGGGCATGATGGCCAGCCGCACCCGGAAAGCGATGATACGCGGCATCGTGGAAGAACAGGTGCGCGCCCAGCTGACCATTATCGAACGTGCGATCGCACTCTTCATGGAAACGCGCACCGAACCGGAACACGCGCGTACATTCATCCGGTCCGTATTTCAGCAACTGTCCTGGCAGGAACTCGAAGTCCGGTCTCCGGACGGCACGCGGCGGGTGACCCTGCGACGCACGCCGGCGATCGCGGTACAGCACCCGGTGCGTGTACAGAAATCGTTTTCCGGAAGTCCAGTCTGCGCGGAATGTCACGAGACGAACACAACACCCGGTCGCGTATGGATTTCCGGCACACTGGCGCTGGACCCCTATATTCGCCCGGTCCATCAACACTACATTCGCACCATGGGCGTACACTTTATGGCATCGATTTTGCTATCTCTGGTCATTGCCGTGAGCATGTACATCTGGGTGCAACGGCCATTGCGGCGTCTGGTCGCCGCGATGGACCGTGTTGCCCGGGGAGACCTGAATGTGACGCTACCGATACGCGGACGGGACGAGATCGCGATGATCCAGCGCCACTTCGTGCGAATGATTCACGACCTGCGGGCGTACTATGCACGTCGGGAAGAGGAACAATGGTTCCGCCTGCAACGTGCGACCCATCTGGCCTCGGTCGGCGAGATGGCTGCCATGCTCGCACACGAGATCAAAAATCCCCTCGCCGGTGTGCTGTCCGCACTGGAGGTATTACAGGAACGCGGGGCATTTTCGGATGAGGCACGGGACATCATTCAGTATATCGGACAGGATCTCGCCCGTATCAATCGCGTCATTGAAGACCTGCTGGCGTACGCACGTCCGCGTCCGACGCAACGGGAGACCGTGGATCTGACGGCCGTGATCGAGGCGACGGTCACCCGTGCAGCGCCGCTGGTCGCCGAACGCGGGCTCACCGTGGAGACCCGGATCGCACCGGACGTTCCCCCGGTCGAGGGAGATGCCGAACAGTTGCAACAGATGCTGTACAACCTGATGATCAATGCGATGGACGCGACGGAACCCGGCGGGCGGATCGTGGTCGCGCTGCATCACTGCCCGGAAATCCGTACCGTGCAACTTACGGTGGAAGACACGGGGTGCGGTATTCCTCCGGAGCAGATCGACCAGATCTTCCGGCCGTTTTATTCCACCAAACCGAAAGGCACCGGTCTGGGACTGCCCGTTGTCCTGCAGATCGTGGAGAACCACGGCGGTCACATTCAGGTGGACTCCGAGGTGGGCCGGGGCACCCGTTTCACCATCACGCTCCCGGCGCATCATGCAGGAGGACATGCCCATGCCGAAACGCAAAACGTATAAGGCACGGGTACTCATTGTGGACGATGAACGGTTACTGCGCTGGTCGCTGGTGGAAAAGTTGCGGTCCTGGGGATATGTTCCCATCGAAGCGGCCACCGGACGTGAGGCGTTACAGGTCCTGCGCTCCCGGATCATCGATATGATCATCCTGGATCTGCGCCTGCCGGACATTCACGGGATGCGGTTGCTCCGCCAGTTGCGAGAGATCGACACGTATGTCCCGATCATTATTCTGACCGCTTACGGCAGCGTGGAAGACGCCGTCGAAGCGATGAAAGCGGGTGCCAACGATTTCCTGACCAAACCGATCGAATTTGCCAAACTGCAGGTAACGCTCGAACGACTCTGCGAGAACGTACGGTTGCGCCGGCGCGTGCAGGAACTGGAAGCCACCACCGAATCGCTGTGGACCATGGACCAGATCGTCGCGCACTCGCCGGCCATGCAGAAAGTCGTGCATGACGTGCGCAAGATCCTGGAAGTCGGTCCGGAGACAATCCTGATCACCGGAGAGAGCGGTACCGGCAAGGACTTCCTCGCGCGTGTCATTCACAACGAATCCGCCCGCAGCGACAAACCGTTTGTCGTCGTCGACTGCGGCGCCCTGCCGGCGTCTCTGATCGAAAGTGAACTGTTCGGGTACGAACGCGGCGCGTTTACCGGCGCGAATCAGAGCAAAAAAGGCGCATTCGCCCTGGCCGACGGTGGAACACTCGTACTGGACGAAATCGCCGAAATGCGGCCGGATCTGCAGGTCAAACTCCTGCGCGTACTGGAAGATCGCACCTTTCGACCGCTGGGGGGCACCGCAGACATTTCCATCGATGTGATGGTCATTGCGACGAGCAACCGTGATCTGGAAGAATCCGTGCGTACGGGACGGTTCCGGCAGGATCTGTATTTCCGCCTGAACGTGGTACGGATTCATCTTCCGCCGTTGCGCGAGCGGCGGGAAGACATTCTGCCGCTGGCCCGATGGTTCCTGCAGTTGTTCAATACGCGGTTTCACCGCCGTACCCGCGGGTTCACGCTGGCTGCGGAAGAAGCCCTGATACGTCACGACTGGCCTGGCAATATCCGGGAACTGCGCAATACGATCGAGCGGGCCATGATCCTGAACGATGTGGACTGGCTGGACACGCCCCATTTGCAACTTCCCGCGGTTCAATCCGCACCGGATCGGCTGTTTCAGTTACCCCCGGAGGGGATCCGTCTCGAAGAACTGGAAAAACAGTTGATCTTCCAGGCCCTGGAGATGGCCGGAGGGAACAAAACACGGGCAGCCCGTCTGCTCGGTCTCACGCGGGACGCCTTCCGCTATCGGCTGAAACGGTTTCTCGAGGAAGATGCGACGGCTTCCGTAACCACGCAGGACGAGGCCTGAACACCGGCGCATGCGGGCACTCGGGTATCGGTCGCCAGCATGTGCGCTTGAGGGAGAACCATGCGATGGCTGGGCTGGGTCTTCGTGATGCTCGCGGCGACGCATCCCTGTATGCAATGCCATGACGACCTCTGGCGTCCCCCGGTGCGGCATGAAGTCCTCGAGGAGTGCGACACCTGTCACGAGGACCAGGGGGACCATACGTTCCCGTCACTGACCGACGAAGACGTCCTGGATATATGCACCACCTGCCATGACGTTGAACTCCGGCATCCGCCGGAGTTCGGGGTCTGTACGGACTGTCACGACCCGCACGCGACGCAGGAAGCGTCCCTGTTACTTGCGGCGGTACCGGAACTATGTGCGGATTGTCACGACCTCGAAACGCGGTCCACAACACTGTCCCACCCGCCGTACGAAGAGGGGGATTGTACCTCCTGTCATGCACCGCACGGTTCCGAATATCCCGCGTTTCTCGCCGATGCGGAACCCGTGATCTGTACCGACTGTCACGGGGAAATCGAGGACGCCCTGGCGGCCCCCGTGGTGCATCCACCCGTGAAAGAACAGTGTACCCGGTGCCACCGACCGCATACGGCCGACTTCCCGAAACTGCTGAAATACTTCCTGTCCCTCCGGTTCTACGAGACCTATGTGCCCGTACGATACTGGCTGTGTTTCCGCTGTCATCCGGTACAGAAAGTGTTCGGACCCGACAGCGGATTCGTGCAGGGTGAAAAAAACCTGCACCGCGTCCACGTGCAGCGGTCACGCGGACGGACCTGTCGGGTGTGCCACCGGCCGCACGCATCGACGCAACCGGGACTTCTGCGCGATCGGATTCCGTTCGGACCGTACTGGACCATCCCGCTGCACGTCGAAACGACGGAACAGGGGAAAGCCTGTGCACCGGCATGTCACCAGCGTGAGGTATACGGACGATGAAACGATGGGTAGTGCTATGGATGGTATGGGGCACTGGATTGTGGCTGGCCGCCACACAGTCGACACCGGAGATCGTCTATCCGCCGGACGGGGTGCTGATCACGAGTGCGCGGCTCTGTATTGTGGCGCGCGCGGACGATGTGCAGACCCCCGTCAAAGTCATCCGAAAAGTGCGGGGAAACGGGTACACGCATCTGGTCGTCCAGTTGCGGATCGGTAAGAACACCATCCCGCTCGTTCTCGTACAGGCGGGACGCGCGCAGCGGGTCACACGAACGGTGCACTATTTTCCCTCACCGCACTATCAGTTGGCACCCGTGTATCGTTTTCATGCGCAGTTCAAAGGGAGCACGGCATGCATGACCTGCCACACGCAGGATACAACGGAAAACGCCAATCCGTGTCTCTCGTGCCATCCGACCAAAACCGGTGCGGTCGATGTCCCGCACGAGGGATTCGATCCGGAAGACTGCACGCTCTGTCATGAAGCAAACGGCGGCGTGGCCCCACCGGACGTATGTATGGACTGCCACGATCCGATCGAAGGGCGACAGCACGCGCCATACGCAGTCGGGGACTGCCAGATATGCCACGATCCCCACGGCAGTTCGCGGGCATACCTGCTGACCGACACCATTCGGGCACTCTGCACACGCTGCCATCCGGCAGCGGATTACCGGGAATTCGTGCATCCGATTCGGAAACACCCGCACGAGTCCCGGGACCTGACCTGTGTAACGTGTCATCATCCGCACGGTGGACCGTTTACGGCATATCTGCAGAAAGCGCCGGAGGTGATCTGTGGGACCTGCCATGAAGAGCCTTAGTATGCTGCTCGGCGTGTTGTTCGTACCGTACACCCTGATGCAGGGACCGCACGATCTGACCCGGCCGGGGACTGTCTGGATCCCGAACGCCCCCCCACTCTGTCAGGTGTGCCACATGCCGCACAACGGGATGCCCCTGTTTCTGCTCATTCCGGTACGCACGCTGCAACCGACGCTGTTCGTCACGAACGATGTGCCTCCGTCCCCGCGTAATCTCGCCTGTCTGCGGTGTCATACGGACCGGATCACGCTGACCAAAGAGGTACCGAACATCCGCGGCAATCCGGATGCACGTCAGTTCCTGGGACGGGACCTGCGCGATGACCATCCGATCGACATTCCGGCACCCCCGGAGATCACGTCGCTCGATGCGGATACCGGACCACGCCTGATCACCGATGCGGAACGCCGGGTGCTGTGCGTGACCTGCCACGATGCGCATCGTTCAACGTTTCCCGCGTTGCTGCGTATGCCGGTTGCGGATCTGTGTCGACAGTGTCACGTCGATGCGACCACTCACGCCGGACAGCCCGTGAATACCTGCGACGACTGTCACCGGATGCACGCCACACAAACCGCTCGCCTGATCCTGCCGAACGCAACCAGCGACCGGTGTCGCCAGTGTCACGTGCAGTTGCCTCCTGCGCATCCGACGGTATCCCCTGCGTCGCCCCCGAAAACCGTATCTGGTGTACGTCCACAAACCCGTATACCGGAGATCGATCGGGACGCGCGCGTCCGGCGTGCAATGTCCCGGCCATCACCGCCAGCACTTGAAGAACCCGGCGGGTGCTGGACCTGTCACCCATTCCATCAATCCGTACGTCTACGAGGTGAACCATGAACCGCTGGGTGTGGTTTCTCATCACCGTCGTCACGCTCGGGATCGCCACGGGCGGTATCGTGACCGACTCCGCGGCGCAAAAGAAGTCCGCACGCCGAACACCCACCGATATCGTCTGGCCGCTGCCCCCCGAAAAACCCCGGGTGCGCTGGCTGAACGCCTATTTCTTCGCAGAAGATTTCACCGGTGAGAGCGGCCTGCGACGGTTCCTGCGTGCATTGAGCGGTCAGGGGAAACGGCGACTGTTTGTCTATCCCTACGACGTCACAACCGACGGTCAAAACCGGATCTTTGTCAGCGATACCGGTGGCGGACGCATCATCGTCCTGGATCGGCAACGGAAAAAAGTGGACGTCTGGACCGGAAGCCGGCCGCGCCTGCAGGGACCCACCGGCCTTGCGTACGTTCCGGATCTGCGCCGATTATACGTGGCCGACTCATACGCGCGCCGGATCGTGGTGCTCGATGCACGCGGGCGGTCGGTTCTTGTGATTCGCGAACACATCACACGCCCGGCTGGACTTGCGGTCGATACGCAGCGTCGATTGCTCTATGTCGTGGACGTAAAGGGACACGATATCGATGTGTTCGATCTGGACGGCCGGTGGCTCCGGACCATCGGAAAACGCGGGGGTGCCCTGGGTCAGTTCAACTTCCCGAACGATATCACGGTCGGCCGAAACGGGTTCCTGTACGTGACCGATATGGGGAACTTCCGGGTCCAGATCCTGGATCCGGACGGAAACGTCATCAGCGTGTTCGGCCAGCCGGGGCGCCAGCCGGGGGATTTCATGCGCCCGAAAGGGATTGCCATTGATTCGGAAAACCATATCTATGTCGTTGATGCCATGTTCAACAATATCCAGATCTTCGACGTGTTCGGTCGGGTATACCTGGCCATCGGGGGACCCGGATCCGGTCCCGGTGAGTTTTTACTCCCGGCAGGTATTGAAATCGACGCCCACAACCGGATCTACGTGGTCGATCAGCGCAACATGCGACTGCACATCATGGAATACCTGCCCTCCGGCGAACGTGCGCCGACGCCAGCCGAACTCTTTCAGGAATCCCCCGGGACGGACGACCGGGGTGGGTGAAATTCCCCACCCCACTGGGGGATTTCACCCGGTTTGCAACGGCCGCGTCCCGCCGGGCGGTTCCGCGTTTCACGCTACACCACCCACCAGTGCGGGCCTTTCTGTCCGATACGTTCCCGCACTGCCCGCTCCCCCGGACCGAATCGTCCCGGAATTGGCACTGATCTTGCTACCAATCCGTATGAGGTATCCCGGGAAGGAGGTGGGTTATGCGATACATCCTCATATTCGCAGGTGTCGCAGCCCTGATAGGTACCATGCTGCTACTGCTGGGGAACACGGGGACCGCCGCGATCGTCGGGAGCAGCCACGATCTGCGCACGTACGGCACGGGGGGGCCGCAAGCCACCACGCAAGTGTGCGTTTACTGCCACACGCCGCACAACGCAAATACGGACGCACGTCTGACCCCGACATACCTGTGGAACCGCAATGTTCGGGCGACAGATTACACGGTGTACGATGCGACGTACACCGATCCGCTGGCGAACAACACGCCGCACACACTGATGTGCATGTCCTGCCATGACGGTGCCACGACGGCCATCGGACAGATGCTCAATCCGCCGAACGACTATACCGGCGCCCAGGATACGGTCTATGTCACCGGTGATGCGGATCTCGATACCGGTGGAGAAGAACTGAGCAACGACCATCCCGTCGATCTGATCTATTTGACAACCACCGAAGGCGGTGTGCTGCCGTCGAGTGATTTCTTTGATTCCACATCCATTCAAACTGCGGGCATTCAACTGTTCACATTTGGCACAAATTCCAACGTCATGACCTGTGCCTCCTGCCATGAACCGCACAACAAGACAGGTCTGGATTCCTTCCTGCGGGTGACGCCGGACAACAGTCAGATCTGCACCACCTGCCATAACATGTAACCTGACCGGGCCGCCGGGGATGCCCATTGCGGCGGGCATCCCCGCGCATCCATATGATGCCGGAGATGGACCATGTACGGGAGTCGCACCGGGTGTACGGCCGTGGTGGGGTGGATGATTCTGGCGGGTG
>CAZIRO010000027.1:0-21911 GCA_964541595.1 uncultured Acidobacteriota bacterium | reverse complement strand
GGC
Source organism: uncultured Acidobacteriota bacterium (assembly GCA_964541595.1). Taxonomy (GTDB): domain Bacteria; phylum Acidobacteriota; class HRBIN11; order HRBIN11; family HRBIN11; genus CAZIRO01. Next base: position 21,908 of record CAZIRO010000027.1, on the reverse strand, counting down.
ATCATTCTCGTCCTTGTGGGAATCCTTTGAATCTCATTTTCCAGGAGGTCAACCATGCGACGTTCCATCGTGTACCTCATGGGAGTACTGCTGGCACTCCCGCTGGTCCTGGGTGGGGCGGGCAACAGCGCACCCGTCCGGAGCGGGCCGGCGGTTTCGAAACCCGGTTGTGGACTCACAACGTTTGCGGTGATCGATCTTCACCAGCCACCGCTGTTTCCGCGGAGCAAACTTGGCACGGGATACGTCATCCGACCCCTGGCATGCAACCACTACAAGTGTCTCTCCGATCTCGCGGGTGACTGCATGGAACGGGAATACATGTACTGCCGCACGCACAACCGGTGGTACTGCATCGAGGGCAACTGTGACGGTGGGGACGACGGAGGCGGCTCGAAACCCCAGCCGTACTGATGGTCGGCAGAGGTTAAACCCCAGTGTTGACCCATAACGTACGCATGTGCGGAGGACAACCATGCAGCGTCGGCTGGTCTGGATGGGGCTTATCGGACTCAGCGTTGCCCTTGTGGTCTCCGGATGGGCGGAACCCCGGTTCGGACGCACCTACCGCATTCCGGACCTGGAAGGCATGGGCACACAGGTGGTTGCGGCGGTTCCCGTGGGACAACGCTACCTTGCCGTCCTGTATCAACGCGCGTTCGGGAATGAGAGCGACCGCTGGATCCAGGTCTACGGTTCTCCCCAGCGGTATGCACTCGCCTGGATGAATTCGTCCTGGCAGTTGCTGCAGCGGGGCGAATGGTTATACGCTGCGATCGTCGGACCGGTGAATCGCATCGTTTTGCGCGATCCGGGCAAACGCGTGTATATGGACGAGGGCTGGCCGAAAATTGCGGTTCGTGACGCGTTTGCGGAAGACTGTCCGTTCCTGTTCGTGCGCGCGTTTGAAATCCGTTGTGTCGGACAGGACCTCGTATTTCAAAAGGCCATTCGCCTGCCGTTCCAGATCCGCGGCGTTATCGTCGACCAGGGACAGGTTTATCTGAAAGGCATCCATCGCGGGTTCCTGTTACACCGTCTCGATCTGCGCACGGGTCGTGTGGTGGAGACACGGTGGCCCCTGTCGCGGATTCGACAGGATTTGCAGAAAGCCGGATTTTCCGAAAGTGTATTGCGATTTCTGCACGCGACCCCACTGGTTACCCGAACGGACCGTGTTGTGCAGGCCGCATCCCGCATCGCACCACCGGGCCTGCAGCAGCGTCCCCCGGAAGAAGCGCTCCATCTGGCCCGTGTCGCCCGCGAATACGTGGCGTTTGATATCGTAAAGGCCGATCCCACCTATGCGTTCATGTTACTCGAACGTCCCCCGGTGCTGCTCAAGATCCGCTGGACGGACGGGCAGGTAATGTCCATCGTGCGCGTGCAGCGTGACGATCTGCCGGAAGAAGCCCACCAGTTCCGTGAACTGTACATGGTGGGACTTTACCCCGTGGGATCGGGTCTCCAGGGTGTGTTCGTACTCGTGCGTCCGCTGACCTATCAGGAATACGTGCTCGGACTGGTGGAAGCCGGTCTTGCAGAGAGCGCGAAACTCGGTGAATCGCTCCGTCCGGATGAGATCGTCGGTGAGGAATCGCGTTACCTGATCATCTCGTTCCGCTCGGACGGACGACCGGTCCGGTCCGTGCTGTTGCCGACATTCTATCGTGATTCATTTCGATTCTTCCCCGTACGGAAATATTTCCAGGCAGGCGGCGAATTCTACGCGCTGACGATCGACTACTTTGCGGCGCGACGTGGCAATTCGACGTGGTATGTGTTCCACGTGAATCCCGGATTGCAATGAGCCCCCACCTCACCCTGAACAGTGTACCGGTGGGTGAACTCCGCATATGAGTTCGCCCACCGGCCGCCCCTTACTTGCTCGTTGTGGACATGGCGGGGTAACGGTTGACGCGGGCCTTCCGTTACCTCGCCGTTTTTTTATTTGATGATGGTGATCTCCAGAGGCCCCTCCCTGTGCAGTACGCGGACCGTCACGTCATCGTCATGTCGCCGCAGCAGCAGATCGACACTGCCCGTTCCCACCCGTAGATGCCGCAGATACACTTCCTGCAGAAACGGCGGGAGCACCGGGTAATCGAATATCACACGGTGGGTCGCACCATCGATGGTCAGTCCGAGTGCCGCCCGTAGCAGTAAAAACACCGCCGCGGCGGCCCAGGCCTGGGGATTGCAGGCGACCGGATACAGCGTGGGACCTTCCCCCGGTCGGCGATCGAAGCCACAAAAGAGTTCCGGCAGTCGATGGAGGTCCATGAATATCGCCGCATCAAACATTCCGGTCAGAACTTTCAGCACGTGTGCCTTCAGCCGATAACGGGCGAACCCCCAGGCAATGAGTGCATTATCATGCGGCCAGACGGATCCGTTGTGATAGGACATCGGGTTGTACCGTGCTTCCGTGGTGGCCACCGTACGAATACCCCAGCCGCTGAAAAATACCGGGCTGGTCAGGAGATCCGCGATACGACGGGCGTGACGTGCGTGCACGATGCCGGTCCAGAGACACTGCCCCGCGTTGGACGTGCGAACCCGACAGGGACGTTTCCGGCCGTCCAGCGCCAGCACACAGGTCTGCAGATCGTTGTCCCAGAACGTGCGGATGAACCGGCGCTGCAGTCTTTTTCCCCGTTGTTCCCACCGTTGCGCCTGCTGTCCATGACCCAGGATGCGGGCAATGCGCGCTGCGCCATGAAACGCCGCATAGGCATACCCCTGAACCTCGCAGAGCGCGATCGGTCCCTCGGCTAAAGTACCGTCCGCGTGGAATACGGCATCCCATGAGTCTTTCCACCCCTGATTGGCCAGCCCGTTCGATGCGCGGGACCGGTACTCGATAAATCCGTCCGCATCGGGATCGCCGTAAGTCGTGAGCCAGTCCATCGCGCGCACGATGGCGGGCCAGATCCGCCGGATGAAGTCCCGGTCCCCGGTATGTGTGACATACGCGTCCGCAAGGATGACAAACAGCGGGGTCGCGTCGACCGACCCGTAATATTGCCGAAACGGAATTTCACCGGTCGCGGCCATCTCACCCCGTCGCAGTTCATGGAGGATCTTCCCCGGTTCAGCGTCCTGTTCGGGCCGGTCGCTGTCCGCCTGGGTGGCTGCCAGGAATGCGAGTACACCCCGGGCCACCGATGGATTGATCCACAACATTTCCAGGGCGGTGATGAGCCCGTCTCGTCCGAAGACGGTACCGTACCAGGGAATACCCGCATAGGGATACCACCCTTCCGGCGTTTCCGTGATGAGCATGTGCAGATCGGATATCGACCGGTTGATCCAGTCGTTGAACTGTTCATTGGACGTGTATACATCGCATTCTCCCATACGCGCGCGGCGGATCCGGGATTCTGCCGCCATCCAGGCATCGCCAAAGGCGAGTCGCTCCGGTACGGTATCGTCCAGACAGCATGCCACCGTCACATCGCCGGTCCAGACCATCCGCGGATGCAGTTCGATCTCGAACCGGGCCGCATGCGCGGACAGCTCCTGCGGTGCCGGGTCCCAGGTGATCCATGTCCGGCGAATACGGCCGTCCCGCCCGCGGTACCCGAACGTAACCGTCGTGTCGTCCACATGCGTCGGGAACAGAGTCCCGCGATGCGCCCGCGTGTGCCCGCGAACTTCAAAGACGTCCCGGAAGTCCGCATCGAATTGCAGCGCCAGGGAAAACCGTACCGGATGCAATCCGTAATGCGTGATCCGGATCCGTTCGTAGTACACCCCCTGCCAGAGTAACTGCGCTCGAAAGATGTGCAGTTGACCACGGGCGATGGTGCCGCCCGGCAGTTCGGGGTTCATGAGATCGACCGTCAGGATCGCATTGTCCTCCCGTACGGTCGAACTGAGATACAACGGACGGCGATCGGCGATCGTCAGGCGCCACAGCGACAGAAACCGGGTTCCCTCATGGTAGATACCCTGCACGCCGGCGGCGGGTTCGATATCTCCGTATGCGTTGAATACGGCAAAGGTTTCCCCGTGCTTGAGCGTACGGGAGCGCACATCGGGATGTGCGGTTTCAGTGGTGGACCGGATCCCTTCCGCCGGATGGCCGGGTTGCGGCATGGTCGGCTGCTCCGGAACGGGAACGTTCGATCAGTCGGGTATAGATGGTCAAATAGTCGCGTGCCATGCGCTCTGCAGTGAATCGTTCTTCAAAGATAGCCCGAATCCGTCGGCGGTCCAGGGTATACACCCGTTCCACCGCGCGGACGGCGTCTTCCAGACCTTCGACGATAAATCCCGTCACGCCGTCCACGAGGATCTCGGGGACCGAACCCCGCCGGTACGCAATCACCGGGGTGCCGCAGGCCATGGCTTCGATCATCACCAGACCGAATGGTTCCGGCCAGTCAATCGGAAACAGCAGCGCAATCGCATTGCCGAGAAAATCGTTCTTCTCACCGTCACCGATCTCACCGACGTATTCGATCAGCGGATGCTGCATGAGCGGTTTGACCACCGTTGCAAAGTATTCCTTATCCACCATGTCCACTTTGGCCGCAATTTTGAGTTCCAGACCGAGGCGTTTTGCAATGGCAATGGCGCGGTCGACACGTTTTTCAGGCGAGATCCGACCGAGGAACGCGAGGTATTTTCCCGGTCCCGGATGGAACGTATACAGATCGGCGGGAATTCCGTGGTATACGGTCCCCTGCCAGTTGACCCATGGGAAGGGTTCGCGCTGCGCGTAGGAGATCGACACCAGCGGAATCTCACAGAATTCCCGATAGAGGGGGACTAAGTCGGGAATGTCCAGCCGCCCGTGCAGGGTCGTCACGTGCGGTACCGAAACCCGGCGCACGAGTGGAAAGTGGATATAATCGATATGAAAATGAACGATGTCAAAATTGTGCATCTCCTGCATGACCCGTTCCAGTAAGTAGATGTGATGTGCCAGTTGATCGACGCAGTTCCGGTCCAGCCGTAAGGACCGGTGACATACGGCGATCAGGCGGGCACTGGTCACGGAATCCCCGCTGGCGAAGAGCGTGACCTCGTGCCCCATCTGCACGAGGGCTTCCGTGAGATATGATACGACCCGTTCCGTACCGCCATAGTATTTCGGAGGGACGCTTTCATACAACGGTGCTACCTGTGCAATGCGCATGGTTGTTCCTCCGGTACGGAAGCCATATTCTGCCACAATCGCCGAAAAATGGCGAGTGCCACACTTGCTGTTTGCCATTGCCTGTATTAGTTTTTAACCGGATGTTCAGCCCCTGGCATGCCTGCAGTTGTCCACGCAGTCCTGACGGTGGGAATCACCGGAATGGGTCAGGGCACAATCCTGTTGGCATGCAGGGGATGCAGATGGTTCTGGTGGATGCACGGTCGCTGATCGAACACGCGTATCGGCACCGATATGCTATCGGTGCTTTTGCCCTCATTGTGCCGGAGGTGTTACCCGGTGTGATCGAGGGTGCAGAACAGGCACAGGCACCGATCCTGCTCAGTATTCCGGATCACCTCCCCGAGTTCTGGCCGGTCGATTGGTGGATGCCGGCCGTTGAACACGCCGCACGTGCAGCGTGTGTTCCCGTTGCCATCCATTATCATCGTGCGCGAACGGCCAAAACGTGCGTGCGGGCTATCCGGTACGGATGCAACAGCATCGGTATCGACGTGCAGGCGCTGCCCGCAACCGGACGTACCGCGCGGTTGCGCGAAGTCGCTGCAACCGTTCACGCCTGCGGATTGCCCCTGGAAGTCACCTTCGAACTGCCAGAAGACGCTGTCTCCGGTTCCGGATCGTCGACCGTGCTGCGTCGTATCCGGCGGCTTCTGCCGACCGCCGGTGCGGACTGGATCGAATGGCGATTGCCGGATCTTCCGGAGGGGGACCGGCAGTGTGTGCGTGCGGAATTCGCGGCCGTACGGACGCTCGCACAACACGTGACGTCCACGCTGTCTGTCCCGATCGCGCTTGCGGCCGATGAGTGGCCGGATGTCGAACTCTCCCCGGAGTGTGTACCGGGTCTGGTAAAGGTCCACTACGGTCGTGCCCTGCGGGACATCGTGGTGCGGTGTTTGCGGACACGCGTGCGCCGGCCGGAAAACTTCTTGCGTGCTGTGCGTCTGCATGTCCGTTCATTTGTGGCCGAACGCGTCCGGAAAGTCGGCAGTGCCGGCTGGGCCGACCGGGTCCTGGCAGATGTTCCGCGTTTCCATCCCGTCGAACACGTGATCGTTTATAACGTCCACGGTATGGACGAGGCCTCCGTCGGTGATATGATGGCGGAAGGGCGACGAGCACTTGGCGCGATCCCCGGTGTGCGGCGAGTGTTTACGGGCGTTTCCGTTCGCGAAGACGCGCCGTATCGTTATGTCTGGCTCATTCGGTTCTGCCATCCAAATGTGATCACCGCGTATCGGGACCATCCGGAGCATGTCCGGTTTGCGGATGAGCGGTTTCGTCCCGTGGCGGGCGATCGGATTACGATCGATTTCATCGAGTGGGACGCGTCATGAGATGATCGTGCGTGTCGGACAGTCGGTTGCAGCGCCAGTTGCCGCCATCCGCACAGTCCGTCTTCGGTGCTATTCCGGAGTGTTGTGTATGCGCGAGATTTATTCAGATGCCTCGTCGCTTTCCGCCGGTTCCGCTGCGGTGAAAAATTCGGCCAGACGTTCGTACGACGGGGGAAACTGCGGCGTGTATCGCAGAAATGCGGGAATCGGATACCGTACCCCACCGCGGTGTGTGCCTTCCAGACCCGCTAAAAACTCGTCCACGCGGGATGCCGGGATTGCAAAGGCCATCTCATGGTCCTCCGCGTGCCCGAAGATACGGTCCCCATAGCATGGAAGGATCACCTGACACTCCTGCGTACGCATCGTGTGGATAACCTCGTCCGAACAATCCAGCCGCCCGGAAAACCGGGACGTCAGATACCCGCCGCGTTTCCAGAGAGCAGCCGTCACCATCCGCAGCACCTGTCCCGGTGTACCGAATACGAGGATGACATCCGGTACGAACGACGCACGCCGCAGGGGAGCCACCACGATCCCGGCGTACTGTTGCGGTTCCCAACGTGCGACCATCGATTCGGTGCGTGCACCCGCCGCCTCGGTTTCCGTATACATCCCCGCGCAACAGCATCCCCGGAGGTAATACTCCGGCGGTGGCTCGAAACCGAACGCCACGAGGTTCAATGGACAGTTCAGGTCTTCGCGCGCCAGCGCCAGTGTCCAGCCATAGCGTCGGCTGATACCGAACGCCTGACAGGTGGCCATGCGGATACCGAGGTCTTTCCAGGGACGACGGGCTTTCGCGGGGAAGGGTTCCGTATGCGGCCACATGCGAATCGCCAGGGGGAACGTTTGCGGGCGCACGTGACGTTCAATGGCATCGCAAATCTGCGTGTTCCGCTCCAGCACCTGCACCGTCTTTCGCTCACAATGGGCGATCATGGTGGCCCCAACGGGATTTGAACCCGTGTTTTCGGATTGAAAGCCCGATGTCCTGGACCTGGCTAGACGATGGGGCCACACTGCAGATGGATTTTAGTATAGGCGCCCCTCCGGAATGCGTCAACCGACACACCAGCGATCGGGGCGGGAAATGACACGGGTGGACTGCATGCGCGCCTGCGGTCCGGGGCCGGGTCTCAGGTCTCAGATCCCGGGTGTCGGGTCTCAGGTCCCGGGTATCAGGTATCAGGTGGCAGGTGTCGGGTATGCTTGCTGGAATCACTGCTGCACGATCCCCAAACGTGCCAGGCTGTCCCGAATGATGTCCGCGTGGTCGAACGCCAGCGGGGGCAACCGATCGATCGGGAACCATGCCGCACGGTCGGCATCGTCTCCGCCACGGACGGGAACGACCTGTGGGAGTGTGGTCGCGTATGCCACAGTGATGACGCGCCCGCGGGGATCACGTCCGGGTGCATCGTAAATCCCCACGAGCACCAGCCGTTCGGGATCCACACGGATACCCGTTTCTTCAGCGAGTTCACGCACGGCACACTCGATGAGACGTTCGTTCGGTTCCAGAAACCCACCCGGTATGGCCCAGTGTCCTGCAAACGGTGGCCGTCCGCGTCGGATGAGCAGCACCCGCGGGGGTGTCCCCCCGGCGACCACGAGCACGTCCGTGGTGAGCGCGTACCCCCGTACTTCCATCGCGCGTTTCCGATCGGAAATCCGCATGGGTGTCGTCTCCGATGAGGCCACATGTTCGGGTGTGCACCACAGTGCTATTCCGATGTCGGCAGTTCCACCCTGGCTTCGATTTCCAGGACAACGCCTCGGTCGCCGATACGGGTGTAATCGAGACCGTGCAGGAATGCATAACGATGCGCCATTTCGCGAAAGATCTCTTCCGGATGTGTGTACTGCCATTCCGCAACACCGAGTATCCGGGCCACGTCCTGAAAGATAGCCCAGTCCGGTCGCGCCTGTTTGTATGGACGCACGGCAGCCCAGAACCGCTGAATGCGTCCCTGATCATTGATGAACGTACCGTCCTTTTCCGCGTACGGTGCAGCCGGAAGCACCACATGCGCCATGCGCACACTGTCCGTCCAGTTGACGGTCTGCATGATGACCCGTGCGGTGGCGTGCACCACGCGTTGAAAGAGTTCCTCGCCGTAACATCGGACCGGGTTCTGTCCGACGATCCAGAGCACCCGGTATGCGCCCTCGGCCGCACGTTCCAGAATCCGACGTGCCGTCGTTTCCGGATGGCCGATATGCAGCAGGCGTGCCGCCTGGGCGTTCGCGAATTTCTCCGCACGGATCAGAAAATCGTCCTGTTTGGGATCACGCGTGACCATGTCCCAGGCGATATCCCGTACACCCAGGACTTCATGAAAGAGTTTCCATCCCAGATAGAGTTCTTCGGTCGATAGATGGGGCGAGAGAAGCACGGCCATGCCCTCAGGACCGGGGTCCTCGAGAGTCGAACGGAGAACCGTACGGATGTGCTCGAGTGCCCGGTCCCAGTCCACCGGGACCAGTCGATCCGCTTCCCGGAGGAAAGGCTGCGGGATCCGGTCCCGATCGATGTAGCGATAGTTGTACCGTCCGTAATCGCACATCCAGTATGCATTCACATCCGGATTGTACCGTGGCTTCAATCGGAACACCCGTTGACCGCCGGCGAGATAGGGTTTGTCCTCGTTCCAGTCGATGTATATGTTGCATCCCGTACTGCACCCCGGACAGATCGAGCGCGTGCGTCGCAGAAACCAGACACGGGCTTTAAACCGGAAATCGCGGTCGAGAAGCGCGCCGACCGGACAGACGTCGACCGTACAGCCGGAATAGTCGTGATCGAGTTGCTGGCCAGGGAAGACGTCCAGGACGGTACGATTGCCGCGTCGGAAAAACCCGAGTTGCGGCCGTTTCGCCACTTCTTCGCATACGCGAATGCAGCGACTGCACAGGATGCACCGCTCCTGGTCAAGGATGACATACGGACCGATGGGTTTTGCCTTTTCCTTACGCAGCAGCGGTTTAAACCGTCGTTTCTTGTATAAACCGAAATTCATGTAATAATCCTGCAGATAACACTCCCCGGCACGGTCACAGACAGGACAGTCCACCGGGTGGTTGAGCAAGAGGAATTCAAGCACTGCACGGCGTGCGGCCAAGACGTCGTCCACATTGGAATGAATGACCATACCGTTCTGTACATAGGTAGAACACGCCGGAACGAGTTTCGGAATTTTTTCCACCCGCACCAGACATATGCGACAGTTGGCCACAATGCGAAGTCCCGGATGATAACAGTACCGGGGTATGAAGAGCCCCACCCGGTCCATTACCTGCAAGATCGTCTGGTGCGGGGCCACTTCGAACGTGCGACCATCGATTGTAATCGTAACTGTTTCCCGGTGTTCGTGCTCACCGCTCTGTGCCACGGGGGCGCCTCCGCAAAACGGGATGGATGGGCATCTGGGCAGGATACGCACCGCAGAAATCGCACCACTATAGGACGCGCACATGCGGATGTCAATGGGGCAGGGGCAACGTCACGGTACCCCCGGGCTCGAAAGTCACCGCGATGTGTTTGCCGGGGAGTTGCAGCAACAATCCTTCCAGGTGGACAAGATCGTGCGGGACGGTACGACCGACACGTTGCAGGATCGCGCCGTCCGGGATCCCCGCATGTGCCACTGGTCCATCGGGATCACGGTGCACGACGCGAATGCGTCCCCGGGTATCCGGACCGAGTATTGTGCCCCAGATCTGAACGCGTCCGAGTGTGCGATACCCGGATTCGCCGAAGACACCCGCGTACGATAGGTCCTCCGGCGGTTCCACCGGTTGAACGATACGCGCCGGCAGACCGTCCCCGACCACGCGGGATGCGTCCACGGCGAGAAAGGCCGTGAACGGTGTCACCAGCCGGTAACGCACGGCCAATCGGGTGATTTCCCTGATCCGGGCCTCGCGCTGCTCCGGATCTTCCAGCCCCGCGAGTGCATCCTCCAGGTCTGCGATCCGCTGGCGTGCCCACAGGATACGCAGTGCACGGTATCGGGGCTGAGATTCTGGCAACCGTACAGGAACGTCAAACACGACGTCCTGTTCGCCCCGGCGGGCGCGAATCGTGACCAGACCGGTTTTCGGCCGGACATACCGGGCGATCACGGCCACCGTCTGGCCGGTGAAGAGATCAGGAATGACTTTCGGGTAGACGTCTGCCACCGGCAGATCGTTCCAATCGATTCGCACGTCCGTCAGTACCGGTGTATCGATGGCCCGATACAGCATGTCCACGGCTTTTGCCACATGGGATCGATCACGCGGAACCACGATGTACGATCGCCCGCCGCCGTACCGTGCGATGCCCGCAATGAGGTAACGATTCACGCTGGACCCGATCCCGAACGCGAAAAACCGGGCGGTTCTCCGGTGGTCGCGGATGTATTGCAGGATGTTTGTTTCGTTTCCCACGAGTCCGTCACTGAGCAGCACGAACATCCGCACGTGGTTCGGCAACGGCGGCATCTGCAATGCCCGGTGCAGTCCGTACAGCATTCTGGTACCGCCGCCGCTGTGGAGTTGATGCAAAAACCTTCGTGCCTCGGCGATATGGGTTTCCGTTGCCGGTTGCGGACGTTCCCACAGTTGTGTGCTGTTCCGGCTGAAGACCACAATGTTGAATGCGTCTTCCGGACGCATACGATCCAGCGCACGTTCCAGCATGGTAATTGCGATTTCCAGCGGTCGTCCGTGCATGCTTCCGGAAGTGTCCAGGATGAATGTCAATTCCCGGGGCACAACCTGGGGAGGCGGTGGCTGTTCCGGCGGGTGAAGGAGCAACAGGATATACCCCTCGGTGTCTGACCGGTGCGTGATGACCCCGAATCGTGTGCGGTCCCCGCGTAATCGCCATTGCAGTATGAAATCACGGTTCATGCGACGGTCCGCGGGATCGAGTTGAACCGTGTAGTGGGATGCGCTGTGTTGCCGGATGCGGACGCGGTGTGTGGGCACCCGGACGTCTGCGATCGGCAGGTCGGTACGCAGGTCGACAGTGAGGTCCAGATGGTGTCCCGAATCGGTTCCCGGAGCGGTAACGGGTGGCGTGATGCGGTCGGCGTCAGGTACCGTATCGGTCGGCGGAGACCACCCACCGCCCGGTTCCCGTACAGTCTGTTGAAACGGTCGCCGGGGTTGTCCCGGAATGGAACGGGGACCGACCACGGTCGGAAACACATAGGTCCATGAATCGTCTCCAGTATGCATGCGTTCGAAATACCGGATACGAACGGCTACCGGCTGGCCGGGAACGATATTTGCCACATGCTGGGTGAACACGTTCGGGCGTTCCTGCGTCATCAAACTGACCGGATATCCGCGGGCGCGCGCTTCCCGATAGAGACGTTCTGCCTCCTCACGGGGACGTACAATACCGACGATATGGCGATCGCCCATCCGCATTTCGAAATCCGTGATTGCCGCACTATCGGGCAGGGGAAACGTGTAGACAGCTTCGATCGGGTGGTCAAAAGGATTGGCGAAGACCTGTTCAACTTCGGTTTCGGCGACGATACCACTGATCTCCGTACGGACCCGCACGTGTTGCAGCGGGAATTTTCCAGCCATGTTGCCCGTGTTGGAGCGACGGACCGGTTGCAACAACGGTACGGCGTCACGGGACCGCGTGGTTCGGGATTCCGGTGCCACGACAATGACCAGCGGGTCTTCCAGTGACAGCGTATCGGTCAACGCACGCGCGGATGTCTCCTCGCTGCTGCCGGACACCGTGACCGATGGCGCCGGTCCGCCAGGGGGTGCTCCGGAAGTTACGGTCGGGACTTCACGTTCGGGTTCTCGCGCCAGTTTGTAGCGTGGTGGAGTCGATTTCGGGAGTGCACCCACAGATACGGGAACAATTTTTGCACCCAGGCGCGGCGCCAGTTGTACGATCACGTCCCGCTGCGGGACGGACGTCACCGGGATGTACCGCAGCTGGGGCCGAAACCCCTCAAGGGAGGCCCGGAGAACGATCACGGGATCACCCGCTGCACCGCGGACCATAAACCGGCCGCGGCGGTCGGTGATCACGGTTTGTATGTCTTCAGGTGTGTTTTCGGGAAACACGGTGATCGTCACGCCGGGCAACGGATGGCCTTCCGGATCGACGACCTGACCGCGAAGGACGTACCGGTTTTTCCGGGAAGATGAGGACAGGGAAAATGCAGCGGTGCGCGGCGGAGACACGGACGGTGCCGATGGGGGGGACGCCGGTCGGGTGTCCGCAGGTGTTTCCGCCGGCGCAACCTGCGGTGCGGATTCATGTGCGGACGTGGCAGATTCGGAAGTCTCGGAAACCGTTGCACCGCCGGTCGGGGGACGGCGTACAACATCACGCGGGAGTGTTCCGGGGTGGCGGTACATGATGTAGCCGATCACGCCAATCCCGAAAATCAGCACCGCCAGTGCCATGTGATGCCACCGGATCTCCGATCGCAACGGTGATCGTCGGGTCGGTATGGCGGGCGCGTCGGTACCGGCGATCCGCCGGAGCACACCGGAACGCACCCGCATCAGTGCGTCTTCCGGAGGCATATGCGCAAGAACCCGTTTCCATACGGCCTGACTCTCCCGGAGTTCCTCCAGGAGCGTCTGACAATGCGTGCATTCCTGTATATGCGTTGCCACACACGCGGCCTCGTCCGCGGATACGTCCCCTTCAACATAGAGTGCCAGTAACATTTCGTATTCCTGACACGTCATGATGGCCTCCTCAAACGGGCCAGGATGAAATGTTTTAACTTCAGACGGGCCCGGGCGATATGAGACCGTACGGTGGTTTCGGCAATACCGAGGATTTCGGCCACCTCGCCGGTCGAGAGTTCTTCCAGGTCCCGCAAAATGATCGCCGTTCGTTCCTGCGGGGGCAGCGTGTCCAGACCGGCGTAAATCAATCGATGCAGTTCCGCGCGTTCCGCAACGTGGTCCGGCAGGGTATGCGGGTCGGGATCGGACATCGGATACAGGGGAGATGACGCGACTGTCGATTGCCTGCGGCGATACAGCGTCGCGCACACGCGTGCGGTCACCCGGTACAGCCAGTACCGCAGCGGACGGTGCGGATCAATACGGTCGATCCGCCGGTACAACCGCAGGAACACTTCCTGCGCAGCGTCCTCCGCGTCGTCTGGATTGCCGAGCAGCCGATAGGCCACGTGAAACACAAGCCGTTCATAGCGAATGAGAATCTCTTCAAACGCCCCCGTATCGCCGTTCTGTGCCCGCCGGAGGAGTTCCGCATAGGCCATTTCTTCACGCGGCCGGGCGTCTTCAGGATGGGCGATCATGGAAAGGTCTCCAGTGGTTCCCTGCATGGTGCGTCATCCTGCCGGTCGTGTCAAAGACGTCCGGGGGGCTTTCAGATCTTATACCGATCTCTGAATCCAGACGCTGAAGCAGAGATACTCCGCGGAGGGTCCCCTGGCTTTCGGAGAGTGGTACGGACAACGGTCGAGCGCAAAGTCGTGACTCTTCCCGGACGACCCGGCGGGTGCGTTCCTCGAATCGTGGTATGATGATCGTGTCTCAGTTTTCGGGTATCACTGGCGTTTCATCGCAAAAAGGTGTATATACCATGGAGCCAACGTGTACGGGAGCCGATGGACTACGGAATGCAGGAGTTGCTCTGCATGCCCGAGCAAAAGACGCTTGTCATTGTCGAATCACCAGCGAAGGCGCGCACGCTCCACCGTTACCTCGGTCAGGGCTACATCGTGCGTGCATCCAAGGGACATGTCAAAGACCTGCCGAAAAACCGCCTGGGTGTGGACGTGGAACGGGGATTCACACCCGAATGGGTCAGGGTCAGGGGACGTGAGCGTGTGCTGGAGGAGTTAAAACGGATCGCGCGGGACGTCGATCGGATCATTCTGGCCACCGATCCGGACCGCGAAGGCGAGGCGATCAGTTACCACATTGCCGAGGAACTGAAAGACATCGGCAAACCCATGGTGCGTGTCTGGCTTCGGGAGATTACCCGACGGGGTGTGGAGCAGGCGCTTCGTGCGCCTCGCGATCTGGATATTCGCCTGGTGGAAGCGCAGTTCACACGGCGTATTCTGGACCGTCTGGTGGGGTATCGGATCAGTCCGCTGCTGTGGGCCAAGATCTGGCGGGGACTGAGTGCCGGACGTGTACAGTCTGTTGCGTTGCGGCTCATTGTGGAGCGTGAACGGGAGATCGAATCGTTCGAACCGCGCGAGTACTGGGTCATTCAGGCGGAACTTCTGCCGGAAGGACGGAACCCGTTTCGTGCGCGGCTGGTACGGCAGGACGGCAAAAAACTCACGGTTCCAGACGAAGCGACCGCTCGTGCGATTGAAGCGGCATTGCGCAGTAGCACGTTCATTGTCAAGCGGGTAGAACGCAAACGCCGTCGTCGGCAACCGGCGCCACCGTTGATCACTGCACGTCTTCAGCAGGAGGCTGCAACGAGATGGCGCTGGTCCGCGCAGAAGACGATGCAGGTGGCGCAGCGGTTATACGAGGGTGTCGACCTGCCGGAAGGCCGTACGGGCCTCATTACGTATATGCGGACGGACAGTACCCGTGTGGCACCGGAAGCCGTGCAGGCCGCGCGGGCATGGATCCGTGATCGTTTCGGTGGAGAAATGCTCCCCCGACAACCCCGCCAGTACCGGACGTCCGGATCGGCGCAGGATGCCCATGAGGCCATTCGACCGACGGACGTCCGCCGCACGCCAGAACAATTGAAAGATGTACTTCCGCCGGATGAGTGGCGTCTGTACGATCTCGTCTGGCGAAAGTTCGTTGCCAGCCAGATGAAAGATGCACAGTACGATGTCACCACCATTGTCGTGCAGGCGGGACCATACGAACTGGAAGCCCGCGGGGAGATCCTGGTGGATCCCGGGTTCATGCGGATCGATCCGGCAACCCGGCGGGCACGCGGGGACGGGGATGAGACGGCCGATACCCGCCTGCCCGATGTGCAGGCAGGCGAGCATCTTGCGTTACAGCAGCTCTTCGTGGAACAGAAATGGACACAACCACCACCCCGATATACTGAAGCCACACTGATCCGTGAACTGGAAAAACGGGGTATCGGTCGCCCGAGTACGTATGCGACGATCGTATCCATCATTCAAAACCGGGATTACGTGGTCAAAGAGAATCACACCTTCCGACCCACAGCACTGGGACGACTCGTGTGTACCCTGCTCGAACAGTTCTTTCCGGATATGATGGATTACGCATATACGGCCCGCATGGAGGAACGCTTGGACGAAGTGGAACAGGGGCGTGCGGATCGCCAGACCATTCTGCGCGATTTTTATCAGGCGTTACTCGCGCAATTGCAGCGGGCCGAAGTGGAAATGCCCGCGTACAAGGGAGGTGCACCGATCGGTCGGACCTGTCCGATGTGTGCGAAGGGCGAACTCATTCTGCGCTGGAGCCGGAACGGCGGGTTCATCTATTGCAGTCGCCAGCAGGCGGGTTGCACCTTTAAGGAAGACTATGAACGGTGGCTTGCTCAGGAGATGACGACACGCACCGGAGAGAGCATACAGGATGGAACAAATGACGAGGCGTCGACGTTGTCCGACGTACATTGCCCTCGCTGCGGACAGCGTATGCAACGGATCACCTGGCGGAAGGATCGCGGTCTCGTCTGTACGGACTGCCGAATTCAGGCACTGGACCATCCCCGCTGGCCAGCAGTCCGCACGGATCGCGCCTGTCCGGAGGGTCATACTGTGCTGCTGCTGCGCAATGGCCGATACGGGCTGTTTTACGCATGTGCGGAACCGAACTGCCGCGGAACGGTTCCGGTCTATACCGGACTGCCCTGTCTGGCGGATGACTGTCCGGGAGAAATGGTTCTGTTGACAGCCCGTCGGGGTCGGCGGCTGCGGGAATTTTACGGGTGTGATCGCTACCGCTCGTCCCGGTGCACATTTACGTTTGAAGGGGTACCGGAACCCGATCCCTGTCCCGAGTGCGGGGCACCGTATCGGGTGCGAAAGGGCAAAACGCTCTTTTGTGTACGTCCGACGTGTGCGACGGCGGTGACACGCAGTGTACGTCGCCGACAGCGCACGTCGCGCAATCCACGGCGTGCGGGTGAACGGGGCGGTAAACGGTAAAGGGCCGGGATCGGGACAGGCAATGGGACAGGGGACAGACCGGATGATCAGATGGCCAGCAGCCACCGGGTGGCCGGAAATACCGACTCCGGAAGGAGGGACCATGCCGTCGCCGAATCGGGACACCCTGGGTCCCTTTGCCCGTCCTGATCTCGGTAAAGAGAGGGCACTCTTCCCGGATGACCCGGCAGGCACGCTCCCCCGCGGGACTTCGGAAATGGACCATTCGGGTGCCTGCCTCCGGTGATGCCGGTACGACCGTTCAGCCGAATATGCATCCGAACAACGCGCCTGCTGCACCGAAAATCAACCCGAGCATCAGAATCATGACCAGCGCACCGATAAACAACGCAAAGAGCACGCGTATCGGCCATATCAGCAGATGCAGACCCCATCCGAACAGGATGAACAGGCCTTTCAACAGGAGAGCGAACAGCAACACTCCCAGGAGAAAACATCCGGTAAGAAAGACACCGACCATACCGATCACGACCCATGTGCCCAGGATCAGCCACTCCAGCATGTTTCGCCTCCGAAAGGAGCGGAGAATTCCCATCGCACGTTGCGGTGTTCATCATATTATATACGATACCCAGGCGTAGTGCGTAAACACGATGCGTGAATGTCGGTACGGTCAGACCATTTCGGATAGCCGTGTAACGTCCGTAAACCGGAATGGCGGTGGAGATGTCACCACATTTCGGGAACCTGCGCTGCAGGAGTCGCATGCGGTCATCTGGTCGACGTTCCAGTCACGGAACTACCGGATATGGTATCCCGTTCAGTTGCTGACGCTGTGCAGTAACTGGTTGTTTATGGTCGGGGCCAACTGGGTACTCTATGAGAAGACACTGTCTTCCGCAGCGCTGGGAATGCTCACGTTTGCCATGATGATCCCTTCGGCCGTCTGCATGTTACCGGCCGGCGTGGTCATCGATCGAGCGTCGCGCAAACGGGTATTGCAGTATGTACAGGCGGTTCTGTTGCTCCAGGGGGGAACACTCACATATCTCGCCGCAACGGGCGCGCTTGCGGTGATCCACCTTTTCGGGTTTGCGGTAATATTTGGGGTGGCCAACGCGTTCTATGCTCCTGCACGGCATGCGTTTGTCGCCGATCTGATCAACGATCGGAGCCATCTGCCGCAGGCGGTCGCATTCAACTCGCTGGCGTTCAATCTCGCACGGATCGGGGGACCGGCCATCGGAGGCGTGCTGCTTGCTTATGGCGGACCGACCGGGTGTTTCGGAGTGTATACCGCCGGAATGGCGCTGGCCCTGGTCGGCCTGAGATGGATCCGGTTCCCATGGACAGCTGATCGACCTCCCGAGACGTCCCTCTGGACCTCCCTGCGTGAGGGACTGAGATTTGCCTGGCGGCATCGTCGGGTACGGTATCTGCTCGCCTGGGTGGTCGGATCCGCCCTGTTCGGTGCCGGAAACCTCAGTCTTCTGCCGGCATATGCGGCGGAGATCCTGCACTATGGCGCTTCCGGGTACGGTGGCATGTATACGCTCATCGGAGTGGGGGCCATGTTCGGTGCTCTGGGCGTGGCCGGCACGTATCGACGCATTCACCGTCCCGTACGCTGGATTCAAATCGGCGTTGCGCTGATTCCGCTCGGCATGAGCGGACTCGGAATGCGTCCGTCCGTTCCGGTCGTATTTGTTCTGCTCATTCTTATCGGACTCGGATTTGCCATCCAGTTTGCACTGACGAACAGCACCATCCAGATGACGGTCCAGGATCGGATGCGGGGACGCATCATGAGTCTGTACACGCTGTTGTTCTTCGGTACCACCGCGCTGGGCGGCGCCATGGCGGGGCATATGGCTGCGATCATGGGGATCCCGCGGTGGTTGATCCTGTCGGGCGGGTTCGGGTTGTTCCTGCAGGGGTGGATACGTATGGGATTGCGACACGCATCAGTGGAAGGAACTGAGATCTGAACAGGGCAACAGGACATCGGATGCGCCGGATGAGCGGATGGCCCGGTGGACACCGGGATCCGGTCCCAGGTGTGCAGGTGTCCGGTGCCGGGTGTCCGGTCTCCGGTCCCAGGTGTCAGGTGTCAGGTCTCGGGTCTCAGGTGTCCGGTCTCAGGTCTCCGGTATCCGGTGTCCGGGATCGGGGAATGACATGCGCGGCGGAATCGATATCCCGCTGCCGATGTGGACCGTTCCGTGTCCCATTGCCTGTCCCGATTTCAGAAAGGAAGGGTTTCCCGTACGATATCGAATGGTCTACAATATGGAGATCGATTCACACTGCTGAGGTGTGCAATGGGCGGACAGATTTGCCGGGTGTATCGCTGCCTGGCCCTCATGGCCGTCCTCTGGTGCTGGATGGCGGAGACGGCCGGTGCAGAGATGCTCTCCGGTATCATCGAATGGCGCGACAACGCACCGCCACCCACAGTGCGGGTGCTGGTCGTGCCCGTTTTGGGTGAGCACCCGGTGTACCGTAAACAGGTGTCGTTGAAACGTCCGTTCATTTTCCGATTGCGGGACTTGCAGGCGGGGCACTACCTCCTCATCGTGGAGTTGCGTCCCGACGTGTTGCCGCTGGTTCGCTGGGTCCATTTGAAAGACGATGCCAAACCCGTTCGCGTGCGTGTCTGGCTGAACCGCACGTTGCTCAAGAAGTTACGACAGCGCTGGGAGGGGTATCGCGGATTCATGCAGGTGGTCCACCGTTCACCACTGCATATGGAATCGTATCGCCCGACCGTATGGGCGGAGACGACCCCGCATGCGATCGACAATCCCGTCAACATTGCGGTTGCGTACTGGATGATCTTCGTGCCGTCCTCCGAATGGCGCAGCATGCCGATCATGCAGGCCACCCGGTGGCAGTGGTTCTGGGGGGCAACGGATCGGTTACGCGGATCGGTGGTCGGTCAGTGGATCCGGGGACTGTGGGATCGCTGGCAGGGCGCTGCCGATCTGAAATGGCAGATTCAGGACACCGCACGGGTCCATGTACGGGCGCTGTATGAACGTTTTGAGCCGGATGCGCCGACCGTGCAGACGCTTTCCCACGGCTGGGTCAATGTCCGCACGGTGGTGCGGATGGGATCACGCTGGCAGTTGCGGTTTGACGAACGGGGACGTGTGGTCTTCGGTCGGTATCTCCCCGGGCAGTGGTCGTACTGGTCAGAAGTGCGACTGGACTATCAGGACACGGAATACACGCGGTTGTACGTGGGCATCGGTGCGGGTCGGATGCAGTGGTTTGATCTGTTGCCGTTTCACGAATACCGACAGGCATACTGGCTGGACCGGTGGATGGCGCAATTGACGCGCGTTCCGGACGTTCGGGTACAGCGTTTCAGGTCCACCGTCGGTATCGAGCTCGAGATCGGGGGCAATGCGTTGCGTGTGGACTTTCGCTGGCAGGACGACGTCTGGTGGCAGTGGAACGTGCGGGCGGTGCAGTATGTGAGTCCGGGTATTGGGGTCCACGCGCGGTTGCGGGCGCCCCTGGGGGAGATGCGGTTGGCATACGCCCTGCAGCGCCGTCTGGCCCCGCCCGTGGGTGTGCCGTTTGCCCGCGCATGGCAACGTCAGTTCCTGTGGGTGTATACCCTGCGGGAGATCCCGTTCGGTCGCCTGAGCCTGCGGTATGCCTACGTCAACGATCCTCTGGCGGTGCTGATCTGGATGCCCCGGGAGTTCCAGGCACTCGATCTGGAATGGCAGTCGGCCCTGCGGGTGCCGATGTTCCATTCCAGTGTGCAATTGCGACTGGCGCTGCTGAACCTGTTCAATCACGCGGTGCATGACCCGGCAACCATCGGTCCGGCAGCATGGATACTGCCCCGCACCTGGGTGTGGAGCATCGTCACGAGCTGGTAGCCGTGTCGAAACGAGGATTTGCAGACCGTTCCGTGTTTCGTTTGATCGGCTGGATTTTGATCGGGGTTTTTGCGCTGTTGAACTGGGTGATCTGGTGGCTCCACGGCGGATGGAACTGGCCGTTTGAATGGTATATGACGCCCTCCGGTGCGGTGGTCTATCACGTGCACGATACGCAGCTGCAGCAGGACGTGCCCGCCGGTAGTCTGTGGGTGTTATTGAACGAAATGCCGGTCCGCGATCCCCTGACCGTCGTGCAACGGATCCGGCGGTTGCGGCCCGGAGATCGTGTGGTGCTCGTGTTTTACGCGCAACGGCGGTGGGTCCGGGTGCAGTGGCAGGTTCCGGGACATGCGTGGTTTCCAACCGTATGGATCTGGCTGACCGGCACGCTGTTCTGGGGTCTGGCACTGTGGTTGCATCTGCGCTACGGTATCCGGCGATTTTATCGGCGAATGTTCACCGTATGTCTGTCCATGGCCATGATCTATCTCTTCTCACCGGTCGGCCGGTGGGATGTACTGGATTTCGGATTCTGGGGCCTCGATCGTCTTGGATTTGCACTGGCACCGATTGCGATCGTGTACTGGGCGGCCGGCTGGCGGCTGCCCCGGCGCTGGAT
This sequence comes from uncultured Acidobacteriota bacterium, assembly GCA_964541595.1. Lineage (GTDB taxonomy): Bacteria > Acidobacteriota > HRBIN11 > HRBIN11 > HRBIN11 > CAZIRO01. The sequence goes on along the minus strand of CAZIRO010000027.1, from coordinate 795 downwards.
GTGGGTATATCGATCCCGCCGCTGGGTGCCGTGGCTCTGGCTTGCGTTGCATCTGATCCCGCCGTTCTGGTCCATCCTCATGGGTGCGCAACCGTGGACCCCGGTATTTCTGCGGTTGCATCACGCCCTCATCATGGTCGATTGGGTGGCGCTGATCCTGGCCATGGGGTATGCGCTCGTTCAGGGTATCCGTGCGGTACCCCAGAGTTACGGTCTGGAGCGGAGCCAGTTTCAACTGATCACGGGAGCCATCCTCTTTGCCTTTTTCCCCACGGTGATCGCGCTCTTTCCCATGCTGAGTACCCGGGGGTCGAGTCTGTGGGAGTCCATTGCCATCCTCACGCATCCGTTGTTGCCCGTGGGTTTCTTCCTGGCACTGCGTCGGCGTTACTGGGACGTCGAGCACGTGATCCGACGGGCGTTTGTCTATGTTCCGCTTGTGGCCATGCTGTTTATCGTTTACATGCTGGTATACCATTTTATCCTCTCGGTCGTTCCGAATGACCTGTGGCTGCAGAGTATGCTCGTCGCGCTCTTTGCCGTTATTCCCGGTCTGTTTGTCGTTCCATTTTTACGGGACTGGGTGGTGCGCTGGCTCGCCAGTCTGTATCTGGGCCGCCGTTCCCGGGCAGTCGAAGATCTCCAGGTCCTCGTCTGGCGAGACGTCAACGTCGGGTCGATCGATGCGTGGATGCACCAGGTGCTCGACCGGTTGCAGGAAGCCCTCGGATGCGCCTGGGTGGATGCCTGGGTGGAGGTACAGGGCAATCGCCGCTGGGTCCGCCGTCAACCCTG
>CAZIRO010000026.1:8349-22174 GCA_964541595.1 uncultured Acidobacteriota bacterium | reverse complement strand
TCGGGACAGGCCATGGGACACCGTGGGTCCGCATGCGGTCATGCGCTATCCCCAGCCCATGCGATGCCCCGTCCCCTGGCTTCCGTCTCCCGTCGCAAATACCTGCCACCGGAATACCCGATACCCGGGACCCGAGACCTGGGACCCGACACCTGACACCCAGGACCGGAGACCTGACACCCGACGCCCGGGACCGGAGACCGGTAGCCACCGGCACACCTGTGGATCCTGTGGTTCTCATATCCCATTGCCTGTCCCGATCTCAGTATTTGTCTCGGGATCGGTGGCCGCCGGGGGCAGGCGTTGGAGACGCACTGTACCCCTCCGGGGTTTCACGGTACGGCGAGGGTGCGTTTCAACCACCGGTCGTACGCGGCGAGGACACGTCGCACGTATAACCGGGTTTCACGGTATGGTGGCAACCCGCCGTATCGCGTGACCGGACCCGGTCCCGCATTGTATGCGGCCAATGCCTGTTCGATGTCCCCATGATACGTATCGATGAGGTAACGCAGGTATGCCACTCCCACACGGATGTTGTCCCGCGGGTTAAAGAGATCGGTGGCGCCATACAGGATGGCCGTTTCCGGGATGACCTGCATGAGTCCGATGGCGCCGCGCGGGGAGATCGCCCAGGGGTTGAATCCCGATTCCACCTCGATAAGGGCGGCAATGAGACGCCAGTCCAGGTTGTGCCGGCGTGCGTACCGATCGATCAGCCATGCGTAGGGCAATGTGCCGTCCGTCGGAACGGGCACATTTTGAAAGGCGAACCGCTGGAGCAGAATACGCTGTACAGTTGCGGGAGGCGGGGGCATCGGGATGCTGGACGTCGCTCGGTACGATACGACGGGACGTTCGGACGGAACACGTGAGGTACTGTACTGATGGAGGTCCCAGATCCCGGACAGCAGACACAGGCCCCCGATCAGGCTCCCGACGATCCCGTCCATCCAGTAACGCTTTCGGTGCGGTATGGCACGTTCCGCTGGCACCATGGGTGCACCTGTTGGCGTGCGCATGTGGGGCACATTCGTTCGTTACGGGATTCACGCGGTATATTCGTCCTGACGAATCAGTTCGTCAATCGAGGTGAAAAACCGCAATGGCGTGCCGCTCGAGACGTGGACCTGCGCGGTCGAAAATACGGTTTGTTGAATCTCTTCTTCGGCGACGTTGGAGAAGATCATGGATACCGTTAAGTCGAACCAGAAGAGACGCTGTACGAGTTCCTGAAACAGGTCCTGCAGAAATGCATAAGTCAGGAAGTCCGGACGGTGGGTGGCCACCGATTTTGCACGCCGGAACAGGCGACTGATGTCGACACCGAGGACTTTCAGTGCGCCGGGTTTTCGACGGTTGTACTTTTCAAAGAGCGTAATATACCGTTGCCGATAGGACTTGATCACATAATCCTGCAACGCGACCTCCGGGTGCCCCGGGTCATCCGTTACGACCATGACGATAAGCAGTCGCGGGAAATCGGCTGCCTGTCGGGGCACCACGGGTTCATGAAAACTGCCGTGCACCAGACCGAATTGGGGGTCGATACGGAATATCGTCGGAATCCGGCGACTGCGCAACCAGCGTTGCAATCGGAACGCTTCCCGGATCAGCATCTCACGGTTTTCGGAAGTCGTGCGCAGAATGATGAACGTTTTGGCCTCTTCCAGGAATGGATCGGACTCCGTGACGAACCACAATTCGATCGGCTGGACCTCCGCTCCCACGCGCGGCCGGGTTTTACCGTGGATATACAGATCGCGCAGGCAGTGTTCCGGTGGCAGCAGCCGCTGATGCGGACTCTCAACCGCGTATTTGATAGCCACAACGAATTCTTCATACGGGATGGAATCCCATCGAACATCCACCGGGAAGCCTCTCGATATGCCGTTGAACGTTCGATGTTCGATGCACACGCTCGGGAAATTTTACAGTTGTGCCTGGATCAGCACCTGAACCATCCGCATCCATTTCCCGAGCGTCAGACCACCTCCCATGGTCAGGCGCGTGTGGAACTGGATGGACACACCGAACATCCAGTGAAGGTGGCGTGTATCGTTCGGCCACAGCGTCCGGACGACGGGTTCGGGTGATTGTCCCTCCGGGCCGATCCATACGGGCCGGATCCCGGGTCGATACCAGACCCCGCCCTGCACAAACATGCGAATCGGGCGCACGTTCAGATGTGCGCCGGCGCTGATCCGCCATCCCCAGATGGGGCGGAACTCCAGACGCTCGTCCTCTCCAAGGTGCAGATACAGTTGCGGATCCGTATTCATTCTTCCGGTTTTCCAGCGCCACCCATCGATGGCGATGACCCATTGGCGGTCCGCAACGTGCAAACCGATGGCCAGCGCGTTGGGAAAAGCCACACGCAGCGGGATCGTGACCCCCGATCCTTCCGGATCGTCGAGGGAACGTCCCTGCACTTCCACGGTAAACACCGGCATCCAGTGGTATGCCAGGCCGAAGACCACCTGAGGCGACAACCACCATTGCACGCCAACGCTACCGCTCCAGTCCCGTGCGTCCGCGCGGTATTGAAACGTCCACCGTTCTCCGTTCACCGTCGTTCGCGTCTGGAGGCTCCCATCGGTCGTCCATTGATCGCGCAGAATCTGACCACCGACGACGAAGTCTTCCTGCAGACGCATCGCCATGGCAACACCGGTACGCGACCACGTGCCGGTCCACTGGATGTTTTCCTCCCAGAGACTGCCGCCACCCGGGAGGGAAAACGATGTACGGGTCCACTCTGCCCGTTGCCAGAACGGACGATGGCGAAACACACTGATACCGAATCCCGTCCCGTTCAACTGGACCGCCCATTCAGCGAGTCCCCCGAAACTGTCCTGTAACCATACTTCATTGTACTGCTGCATGGCAAACCACTGCTGGTACCGCACCCCCAGCCGCGGACCGGGGCGACTCAACATGGTGGCCGGGTTGGCCGGAACGGCGAGCGGGTCGAGTGCGTATGCAACGGAGGTCCACCGGCCGCCGAGCACGCCATCCCAGCCGAGTGCCGGCAGGTAGGACATCTCTCCCCATGGTGTCAGATCCGTGGCGCCATGGACAACGGACACCCATCCCACCACTCCGTATATACACAGCCAGCCACCGACCAGGCAACGTACGATGCGCATCGGTCACTCCTTGAGTGTCAGATCGATGTACAGGCGATATTCGCTCTGAGATACCACCCGTGTGCGGGCCAACCGGTCGTGCAGGAAGTGATGATCCGGAGCCAGAAGCGACCACCACCCGGTCAGTCCACCACAGACGGTCAACAGGATCATCAGACCCCAGCGCAGTGTGATCCGATCCAGACCGAAATCCGTTGCGGTGCGATCACTGGGCATCAGCGCCAGGCCCATCCAGAAATACCCCGGTGTTGCCCCGAGAAATACCTGAAAGATCAGCGTGTACAGATAGTGCAGCAACAGAAATACGAGTGCAAGATGCATCTGCACCCCCATACGCGTCCGCATTGCCTGCACGGGATAATCGGTCAACTCGATGGCAATGGTGAGCAGGCCGGTGAACGCCAGGACGACGATCCCGTGATCCACAAGCGTGGCCACCAGTCGCCGCCGCCAGATCTGCCAGGCGGAAAATACCGCCGGTGGATGGTGAATACGTCGGAGCACGTCCTGTTTGTCATGCAGCAACCATGCCGGCGGATCCGCATGCATTCGGCTGCCCGCATGAAACGGTCGCTGACAGCGGAAACAGCGTAGCGCGTCGGGCCGATTGATCGCATGGCATCGCGGGCATCGCATGGCCGATCCGTCAGGGGGTTTCCCGTAAGGGCAGGAATGACCTGGCGAACAGCGACTGTCGGGTTTCCGGATCCAGTCCCCGATCGCGCAGACACTGCCGAATGATCGGGTACAGATCACGGAACCGTGTCTCATCCGGGTCCAGCAGGAAGATCACATCCAGTCGTTCCTGCGCCGTATTACATCGCAAACTCCGCAGATACAGCAGCGCCGCATTGTAATACGAACGTTTCAACATTTCCAGAATGTCGGTCCGTTGTGGAAACTCCTCACGTAACATATTGAGCAACGCAATCGCACCGTCAAAATCGTGGCTGCGGTAATAGTCCTCGGCGACCCGGATCCGTTGCTGGATCCGCTGTTCACGTTCCTGAATGGCAGCGTTGATCTCTGCGGCCAATTGCCGGGCGGTCGACGATTCCGGATCGATGCGCAACGCCTCTTCGAGTTTGGCATACGCCGCGTCAAGTTCACCCTGGGCGTATAGTGTACGGGCTTCCGCGATGAGACGATCCCGTGCCGCCGCCTGTTCGGCGGTCAGCGTCGGCCGCGGTTCGGTCGTTTCAGCCGGCTGTGCAGGGGGTTGTTCTGCAGCCGGTTGGGCCGCCGGTGTGGACGAGTTCACAGGCGCCGGTGCCGTACGGCGGGCGGGGCGGGTCGGTACCCGGACATCCGGACCGAAGATGGACTGGCGGGAAGGCGGTTTCGGGGGCGGCTGAGGTGCAGAGGACGCACGATGAAAGTAAAACGTGTACACTGCTCCACCGATCGCCAGCACGAGTACCCCGCCGATAATCCAGCGCAGCCGCCGTGCGCGCGCGGTCACCGGCGCCGGCGGTGCCTCCGTTTCCGCACCCGTGGGAGGCAGAAATTGTTCGAGTTCCTCAACGGAGATCTGCCATTCCGCAAGGAGTGTGTGGATCTGATCGTGGTCCGGACGCAGCCGATACGCCTTCTGCAGTGCGTGCAGCGCGGAGTCCCGTTTGCCCTGAACCCAGAACATGCGGGCATTTTCCAGCAGCTTGTGGAACTGATTGTCAATACGGAGTTGCCGCAGTGCTTCCGAGTATTTCGTATGCGCGCCGACGTTGTCCGGATCCTGACTGAGGACTTTTTGCCAGAGGCGTACGGCTTCGCTCCAGCGTGCTTCTCGATGGGCGCGCAGCGCCTGCGTGATCAACTTCTCCGGAGCCTCGGTGCTTTGAATTTCGTCCTCCACCTGAGGTGCGGCGGACGCGGCAGCCGCGGGTTCCAGGGAGGCGAGCAACTGGCGGGCTTCTGCATGGTTCGGATCGAGTTGCAGGATGGTTTCCAGAGATTTCCGGGCTTCCTCCGGACGGTGGGCGCGGATCGCGTCCCGTGCCTGCTGCAGATGGGTTTCGATTTCTTCTTTCAGGGTGGCGATTTTCTGTTGTGCCTGCTGAATGAGTTCCTGCGCTTCCTGGTTGGAGAGATCATACATGAAGACGTCCGTCCAGACCTGAATGGCGTCGTGGTATCGTCCCTCGGCGTATAATGTCTTGCCTTTCTCGATGAGTTCACGCACCTTTTCGGCCGTCGGTGATTCGGCGGATGGCGTTGATGCCAGCGGGATCGTCTCCTCGGCGGCGATCTGACGCTGTCGCTCCGCACGCGCGCGTTCCAGCCACTCCTGCAGTTCCGGATAGTCCGGGTCGATGGCCGCCACTTTTTCGAACTGATGCAGCGCGTCCTCGTATAGACCGCTGTTGAACAGAGAAATCCCGCTGGCCATGAAACTCTGCAGGAAAGGTTCGGCTTCCAGTTTTTCCTGCGCCCGTTCACGGAGTTGAGTGAGTTCCGGGTCGTCTGGATAGTGCTGTAATGCCTCCGCCGCAATCTGAATCGCGGTCATGAAATCACGGCGGCGGAAAGCATTCTCGATGGCCGTGCGGTATTCCTCACGGGATTTCATAGCACACTCACGCAGACATCCGTTGGCATCCCCGAACCGGGTTCATTATCATCATAGGAGCCCGATCGGTCAATTGCAAACCCCTTGAGATTCGGGACAGGCAATGGAACAGGGGATACGCGGATGGCCCGGTCGACACCGGGTGTCGGGTCCCAGGTCCCGGATGGCAGGTCTCAGGTGTCAAGTCCCGGGTGTCCGCGCATCCTGGTTGACGGGTTATCGCGGGGTCCATGGGGACACGCCGTGGCCCATGGCCCGTTCCGGTTTCAGTACTGAACGCAATCTCAGCCATTTTGGGGGATAAACGTGCGCAGACGGATATGGTGCTCCATTGCATTATGCATCGGCCTGGGGGTCGTGGCCGTTTTGTCTCTGGCAGCGTACGGTCAAACACCGGAAGACACCGTATTCATTCGCGGGTATGTGCGTGATCCGGAAGGACATCCCGTCGTCGGTGCCCGTATTCTGTTGCGAGCGAAAGATGGATGGCATCAGTTTGTGGTTTTAACCGACGCGAACGGTCTGTACGAACGTCAGGATATACCGCGGGAGGTCTATCAGGTACGGATTGAAAAATCCGGGTTCGTTACACTGGAAACCGAATGGGATCTGCGTGACCTGCCGCCGGATGCCACTGTGGCCGAACGCCATTTTACACTTGCCCCCGAGTCGACGCCTGCAGAACCGCAGGAGACTTCGGTGCAGGAGAAGTTTCAGCGTGCGTATGACGCGCTGAAACAGGGGGACTGCGCTACAGCATTACCGCTTGCGGAGTCGATTCTGACCGTGACGGATCGTCATCCGGGGGCTCACTACATTGTAGGTCGATGTCTCGCGCTGCAGGGGAAATATCATGACGCCATTGAGCATTACCGGAAGGTGGTGGAGCTGCGACCCAATTTGCCCGAAGCCTGGTTTGATCTCGGCAGTCTGTACATCATGGAACGGCAATGGGAATCGGCCCGTACGGCACTGGAAAAAGTGATCGCGCTGGATCCCGCCCATGTGGATGCCATGTACCAGTTGGCGCGTGTGGCATACAGTCAGCAGCAGTGGGATACGTGTTTAAATTGGGTCGACCGTGTGATCGAACGGGATGCCCGGTACGTGAAAGCATACCGTCTCGGTGGGTATGCGGCCGTGCAGGCCGGTGATCTGCAGCGGGCTGTGGAATACTTCAAGGTATACCTGGAACAGGCGCCGGATGCCCCGGACCGTCAGGCGGTTGAGGAAATCGTTCGTATGGCGGAAAAAGGGGGCGAGAGCACAAGCCCGTAGGACATGCGTCCGGAATGTGCTGCCGGAGTGTCGTCCCCTGTAGGGGATCTGTATCCGTCACCCCGTGTGAGCGAGCATGCCCCCCAGGAATCCAGTGACGCTTAACGCCACCAGCAGGAGAAGTGCCCACACCCACTGCCACCGCCGCAGTGGGGGGATGCGGTCCATGACCACACCGATCCACAACAGGATCGCCGTCGAAATGCCCATGGTTTCATGCCATTCCAGGATGGTTTCCAGTTCACTCTCTTCAAATGCCGCTTCCTGCGCCTTTCCGGTGAAATACGCCACGATCGCGCAAATTGCCGCGATCAGGATCAGCAGGCGTGCGGCGGATCGGTACTGCGGCCATCGGTATCCGGCCAGCAGAAGAATCGCACCGACGACTCCGAGTGCCAGTGGGAAATGGATGATCTTGTTATGCAGGTGGCCGAACAGGGCTTCCCGCCATGGGATGGACCATGCCTCCGCCGGCACGGGGGATTCCGGTTCCCCGGCAGGTTCTTCCTGAACGACGGCCACCGCCGGCGCGGATTTCGTGGCTGCCGTTCCGACTCGTGTGGTTTCGCGATCGACGGGCGCCGTTTGCCCGGACGGTGGTTTGGATTTCGGTTTGTGTTTTTCATGGGCCATGCTCCCGGTCCAGACACTGCCGATGAGCAGTACACACACGACCATCCAGGGTATCCGGTGAGGTATTGTCCGCATGCGTTTCCCTCCCAGAGGTGTCAAAGGATCGATCTGAGATCGGGACAGGCAATGGGACAGGGGATGCGCCGGATGGGCGGATGGCCCGGTTGTTAGGTCTCAGGTCCCAGGTCTCAGGTCCCGGGTCCCAGGTGTCGGGTTTCGGGTGGCAGGTATCCGGGACGGGACATCCCACGGGCCGGGGACATCGCACGGCCGCATGGGCACCCACGATGTCCCATTGCCTGTCCCGATTTCAGATCGATCGTAACCGCGGCGTGCGGAACGCAATTCCGAACAGTCCAGATCGGATCCGCAATCGGCGCGGAGGTGCCATTCCTTTCACACTATACAGAATCCGCGACATCCCGCAACGCACGTTCGAGATCCCGGAAGATGGACTGCCATTCGTCGGCGGACAGTGTATACGGTGGTGCAAACCGCACCACGCGGGGCGCAAACAGCGGTTGATCCATCAGGTATCCGTACGTGCGCATCCGGTCGATGAACGTCTGTGCCATGGTTTCGGTATGGAACTCCAGTCCCCACATCAGACCCAGGCCGCGGGCCTCCCGCAGAACGCCGGAATAGCGTCGTGTCCATTGCCGAAACGTTCGCCGGAGAATGGTTTCTGAACGCTGAATCCGGTGGATCAACCGCTGTCGCTGAATCACCCGGATCGTGGCAATGCTCGCAGCGCATGCGAGAGGGTGGCCTCCGAATGTGGACAGATGGGGTACCCGTTCGGTACGCAGCAGGGTGTCCGCGAGTCCCTTGCGCAGAATGAATGCACCGAGCGGCAGTCCGCCGCCGAGCGCCTTACCGGCGACGAGGATGTCCGGCGCGATCTGCAACCGCTGACACATCCACCAGGCACCGGTGCGGCCCATACCGGTCTGCACCTCATCGAAGATCAGCAGGGTTCCGGTAGCACGGCAACGACGTACGAGGGTCTTCCAGAACGCGGTATCCGCACGTCGGATACCTCCCTCACCCTGCAGGGGTTCGATGATCACCGCGGCGACGTCCGTATCGATGGCCGTCAGTGCCGCGGGATCATTCCACGGAAGCACGCGCACGGTGGCATTCACCCACTGAAACGCGGACCGATACGGCGCAGCGCCGATGACCGCAAGTGCACCCTGTGTTTCTCCGTGGTACGCACCTGCAAATGTGACGAACACCCGCCGGCCGGTGACCACATACGCCGTTTTCAGTGCGCCTTCGATGGCTTCCGTACCGCTGTTCGTGGGATAGATCACGCGCAGATGATCGGGCAGGGTGGTTTTCAATCGGCGTGCCCAGCGCCGCTGGATCTCCGTCGGCCAGACCCCGTAAACCATGACGTGCAGGTGGCGCTGTACCTGTCGGGTGATCGCGCGCACCACGCTGGGATGGCGGTGGCCGAGGACATTCACCATGAGACCGGAAGTCAGATCCAGCCAGCGGTGGCCATCCGTATCGTACAGGTATGCGCCCTCCGCACGGACGATGAAAAACGGGGGCCGTTCCCGTGCGATCGGACCGAGCGGGTACAGCGGATTCGTCATGGCAGTTCTACTCTGGACTGATCCCCGAGAGTAAACCGCACGGCCTGAGGTCGACGGTCGGCACGCGTGACATAAACGTTACACCCGAGGATACTGCTTTCGATACGGCGGGATATGTGTTCGATGCGGGCACCGCGCAGGACGATCGAGTACTCGATCTCACTGTGTGTGATCGTGACCTCGTCATGAATCGATGTGAACGGACCGATATAGGCAGACTCGATCTGACAGTCCGCGCCGATGATCAGCGGTCCGCGCAGGTGGCTCCGGACAATGCGCGTGCGGGGTCCGACAGCGACCCGGCCCTCAACGGTAGTGGCTTCGAGTTCGCCCTGAATGTCGGTCGTCAATTCTTCCAGCACGAGTCGATTCGCTTCCAGAAGGTCGGCCGGTTGTCCGGTGTCCTTCCACCATCCGGTCACCCGATCGAAGTGGACGGTACGACCGTGATCGATCTGGTATTGAATGGCTTCGGTGATCTCGTATTCTCCCCGCCAGGACGGTTGCAACTGATCGATGGCCTCATGAATGGTCGCATCGAAAATGTAGACCCCGACGAGGGCCAGATTCGAGCGGGGGTGACGGGGCTTTTCCTCCAGGGAGATCACACGGTCTCCCTGCACGACGGCAATACCGAATCGCTGCGGATCGGGAACCTCGGCAAGCAGGATGTAACAGTTCGGACGGGTCGCAAGGTATTTGTCCACCATCTGGCGTACGCCCTGCTTGAGCAGGTTGTCTCCGAGGTACATGAGAAACGGGTGATCGCCCAGGAAGTCCCGTGCGACTTTGACTGCATGGGCCAGACCGAGAGGCTCCGGCTGCTCGATATAGGTCACCCGCAGGCCCCAGCGGTCTCCGGTACCGACCGCGGCGATGACCTCATCGCGCGTGTCGCCGACCACGATACCGACGTCATGGATCCCGGTGCGGGCAATGTCTTCCAGGACGTAAAACAGAATCGGTTTGTTGCCGACCGGGATCAGCTGCTTGGCACGGGTAAACGTCAGGGGTCGCAATCGGGAACCCCGACCGCCACTGAGTACAAGTCCTTTCAGATCGGCCGCTTGCATGGTCGGCTCCGATACGTCCGCATTGGCGTCATTTCTGTTCCTTTTTCGGAACCATTTCGCTGCTGTGGCCGCCGAAGAGTTTTGCGGTCGGATCGATGAACACTTTCGCGGAACCCACGGCAATCGCCGCCTGACCGAATCCCGTGGCGAGTAGTTTCATGTTTCCCACGCCGGTCACGCTGACGACGTCCCCACAGGCAAACACACCGGGCAGGTTCGTTTCCATCCGGCTGTTGACCTTGATGTATCGCCCTTCGAATTCCAGGCCCCATTCCGCGATCGGACCGATATCCGCTTTAAACCCGATGGCGAGGATCACCGCGTCAACCGGCAGGGTCTCCTCTTCCATCGTCTGGTTCTGGAAGATCACGACTTCCCGAACCCACTCGTCCCCCCGGACTTCCTTGAGTTCATAGTGGAGTTTTACTGTCACCGGAGACGCCATGAGTTCCCGTACGCTCTTTTCATGCGCACGGAACCCCGTACGCCGGTGAATCAAGGTCACATGGGCCGCGATCGGATGCAGATGCAGGGCCCAATCGACCGCCGAATCGCCACCGCCGACGACGAGCACCCGCTTGTTCCGGAACGGCTCGAATTCGCGCACGAAGTAGTATACCCCGCGGCCTTCAAACGCACGCACCCCGGGGCGGTCCAGCGTGTTCGGTTTAAATGCGCCGATACCGGCGGCGATGATGACCGTACGTGTATGGTGGACACGTCCCTTATCCGTGCGGATGGTGTATATGCCGTCACCGTCTCGATGCAATGCGACAGCCCGTTCCTCCAGGCATACCGTGGGATGGTACCGCATGGCCTGTTCGATCAGGCTTTTGGCCAGGTCCTTGGCGAGCACCTGGGGGAACCCGGCGACGTCATAGATGAGTTTCTCCGGATACAGGGTCACGAGTTGACCGCCAAGTTGCGGTAACGCCTCGAGGATTTTGGTTTTCATCTCCCGCAGGCCGGAATAGAATGCGGCGAACAGACCGATCGGCCCGCCACCGATGATCGTCACGTCGTAAATATCCCGCTGCATACGGTCCTCCCTGTTTGGGTGTGTCACCGCAGTATGGAAGAGGGGAACCCCACCTGTGTTCAGGTTTCGACATTATACGTGTGGGACGCTTCAGAGAAAAGTGCCCAGAACCGGCGGAATATACGTACTATAAGACCTATCGGTCATATTGCATCGGCAATTCGCTGCCCCATCTCCCGCATGGACACGATTCGACAGTCCGATCCGGCGATGTCCGGAGTCCGCCACCCATCAGCCAGCACCCGGGCGACCGCCTGTTCCACGGCGGCCGCTTCCCGGTGCAGGCCCAGCGAATGACGCAGCAGCAACGCCACCGAAAGAATGGTCCCGATGGGGTTCGCCACGCCTCGACCGGCGATATCCGGTGCAGATCCGTGAACCGGTTCGTACAGTCCCGGACCGGTTCCGTCCCGTCTCCGCCGACCCAGACTCGCCGACGGGAGCATCCCGATACTCCCGGCCAGCGCGGCCGCTTCGTCGGTCAGGATGTCGCCGAACATGTTTTCCGTGACGATCACGTCAAAATCGGTCGGCTGACGCACAAGTTGCATCGCGCATGTGTCCACCAGCATGTGGCGGACTTCCACGTCGGGGTATTCCGCCGCCATTTCCTGAACGATCATGCGCCACAACCGGCTGGACGCGAGCACATTTGCCTTGTCCACACTGGTCAACCGTTTTCGCCGGGACCGGGCGAGTGCGAACGCCACCCGGAGGATCCGGCGGATTTCATGCTCGGAATACCGCAGTGTGTCCACCGCCTGACGGCCTCGGCGGGTCTGCCACAGTTTCTGTGGCCGCCCGAAATACAGTCCGCCCGTGAGTTCCCGCACGACGATCAGGTCCACGTCGCGCACCACTTCGGCCCGGAAGGGCGTACACGCCGCCAGTGCAGGGTATGTTCGTATCGGCCGGATGTTTGCAAACAGCCGTAACTGTTTGCGTAGCATGAGCAGTCCCTGTTCCGGACGCACCGGCGCTGCGGGATCGGCCCACCGTGGACCTCCGACCGCACCGAGCAGAACGGCCTCCGCCCGGCGACACCGTTCAACTGTTTCCGGGCGAATGGCGACCCCGTAGCGGTCGATACATGCACCGCCGATCAGATCTTCCTCGATGATGAACCGATGACCGAACGTTCGTTCCACCGCTCGCAGGATACGTACGCCCTCGGCGACGACTTCCGGACCGATACCGTCACCCGGCAGTATGACGATCCGGTAAGTTCCCATTTGCGTGCTCCGGGATTCGAAAACGTCACCGGATATCACCGTGACGCGCGGGATATGTCGTCCGGTTGCGCGTGTTGCACGCGCGGCAGCCACGTCGGTCGCCGCGCTTCATAGGCACGGATCTTGTCCGCGTATCGCATCGTCAGGGCAATGTCGTCCCAGCCGTGGAGCAGTCGCTCCCGCGCAACGGGATCGATGGTAAACGGTGCTTCCCAGCCGGAGGCGTCGTACAGAATCTGACGTTCCAGATCGACGGTCAGCCGATATCCCGGTGTCGCATGCGCACGGTGCATGATGTCCTGTGCGACAGCGTCATCGACAGTCGCCGGCAGGATGCCGTTCCGGATGCAGTTGCCGAAAAACAACTCGGCAAACGACGGGGCAATGATCACACGGAATCCGTAGTCTTTGAGTCCCCATACCGCGTGCTCACGGGAGGATCCGCAGCCGAAGTTGCGCCCGGTCACCAGGATCGTTGCGTCTCGATAGGGCGCCCGGTTGAGTACGAATTCCGGATTCGGTTGCCCGTCCGGCAGGTACCGCCAGTCGTAGAACAGAAACGCGCCGAAACCGGTCCGTTCGATCCGTTTCAGAAACTGTTTCGGCATGATCTGGTCGGTATCCACGTGCGTACGGTCCAGCGGTGCCACAATGCCGGTATGTATGCGGAACGGTTCCATCGGTCTATGCCTCCCAGTCCCAGGTGCGTATGTCGACGAAATGTCCGGCGATGGCCGCTGCGGCGGCCATGGGCGGACTGACCAGGTGGGTACGTCCGCCCTTTCCCTGGCGACCTTCAAAGTTCCGGTTCGACGTGGATGCGCACCGTTCACCCGGTTGCAGAATATCCGGATTCATACCGAGACACATCGAACATCCGGACTCTCGCCATTCGAACCCGGCTTCCTTGAAAATGCGGTCCAGTCCCTCGGCCTCTGCCTGACGTTTGACCTGGGTCGATCCAGGCACGACGATTGCCCGCACCCGTGGATGCACCCGTTTCCCGCGCACCACGGCCGCAGCAGCGCGCAGATCCTCGATCCGGGCATTCGTACACGATCCGATAAACACGCGGTCAATGCGGATTTCCTGGATCGGGGTTCCCGGTTCGAGTCCCATGTACTGCAGCGCACGTTCGGCCGCCGCCCGGTCTTCCGGACGGGAGAACGATGCCGGATCGGGAACGCAACCGGTCACGGGAGCGACCTGACCGGGGTGGGTACCCCATGTGACGTACGGTTCAAGCGT
>CAZIRO010000026.1:0-8339 GCA_964541595.1 uncultured Acidobacteriota bacterium | reverse complement strand
GTACCGGCATCGATGATCACGGTACGGTCGTATACGGCATCCGGATCGGACGGCAGCGACTGCCAGTACGCAAGGGCGCGCTCCCAATCCCGCCCGCGCGGCGCGTATACCCGGCCTTCCAGATAGGCGAACGTCACGTCGTCAGGGGCAATCATGCCCGCCCGTGCCCCCGCTTCGATCGACATGTTGCACACCGTCATCCGGCCTTCCATGGAGAGTGCGCGGATAGCAGATCCCGTGTATTCGATCACGTATCCGACCGCGCCGTCCACGCCGATCCGGCCGATGATACCGAGGATCACGTCTTTGGCCGTCACGCCTCTGGGCAATTCTCCGTCGACGCGGATTTCCATCACCTGCGGTTTCTTCAACCAGATACACTGTGTGGCGAGCACGTGTTCGACTTCAGACGTTCCGATGCCGAGTGCAAACGCACCGAACGCCCCATGCGTCGACGTGTGGGAATCCCCGCAGACGATCACCATCCCCGGTTGTGTCAGACCGAGTTCGGGTCCGATCACGTGCACGATCCCCTGCCACGGCGAATGGAGGTCAAAAAACGGGATGCCATAGGTCGCACAGTTGTGGCGCAGGGTTGCGATCTGCCGGCGCGACAGCGGGTCCGCAATCGGTCCGGTGCGTGATGTCGTCGGCACGTTGTGGTCGACCGTGGCTACCGTCAGATCCGGGCGGCGTACCTGCCGCCCGGCCAGGCGCAGGCCTTCAAACGCCTGCGGCGAGGTGACCTCATGCACGAGATGCAGGTCAACATACAGCAACGCACGTCCGTCCGGTTCCTGATGCACGATATGCGTTTCCCAGATTTTATCGAACATCGTGCGTGCGGCCATACCTGTCCCCCATTTTTGCCGCGACACGCGACTTCCGGGACTGGTGACCCGGACACATACTGTTCAGGCCAGGACCCGGTGCAGCGCCTCGATCATGGCCCGTGCCGAGGCCACGACGATGTCCGAATTGCGGTTGCGTCCGACCAGCCGCCGGCCGTTCAGGTCGATCCAGACGATCACCTCCCCTGGGTGGTCGTGATGCGTATGCACAACCCCGCGTTCCAGCGCCTGTTTCAGCGCTTCCGTCATCGCCCGCGAGGAGGCCACGATAATATCCGCATCCGTACCGCGTCCGATGAAGTTGTGTCCGTTCACGTCGATCCGCACCATCACGGCGCAGCAGGCGCCGTTGTCAGTATCCGTCGTATGGTTCACCTGATAGGTTTCCACCAGTCGATTGGCCACACCGAGCAGGTGGTCCATATCCGATGGCGAACCATCAGCGGGTACGGGGCTTGTGACCGTCGTTTCCATTGCCCGGTCATCCGGTCCGATGAGTCGAACGGTGACCGTCAGGGTTCCGTTATTGCAATACACTTGCAGGAGGTCCAACCGGAACGTTTCCCTGTCGGGGCGCCGTTCCGCCGAAACCAGGGCTTCCAGATCGCGATCATCGACCTCGCCCTTGCGATCAGCGAGTTCCTTAAAAGCGACGTAAATGCGGTCCATTTCCTCGTCGCTCAGGCGATATCCGAGTTCTTCCAGACGCGCCCGCAGACCCGCACGTCCGGAGTTCTTGTTCAGCACGATGATCCCGCCGCGCGGCAGACCGATATCTCTCGGATCGATGATCTCATAGGTCTCGCGCAGTTTGACGATACCGTGCTGGTGAATCCCGGACTGATGACGGAACGCGTTGGCACCCACGATCGCCTTGTTCGGCTGGATGGGCATCCCCGTCAGGCGGGATACGAGCTGACTCACCCGGTAGATCTGCGTCGTATCGATCCCGGTCGTCACGTCGAAGAAGTCCCGTCGGGTGTGCAGCGCCATCACGACCTCTTCCAGTGCAGCATTGCCGGCACGTTCACCGATCCCGTTCACACAGACTTCCACCTGACGGGCGCCGGCCCGGATGGCCGCGAGTGTGTTCGCCACGGCCAGGCCCAGATCGTTGTGACAGTGCACGGAAATGATCACCTTGTCGATGTTCGGCACATTTTCCTGGATCGAGCGAATAAAGTCCGCGAACTCTTCCGGGATCGCATATCCCACCGTATCCGGAATGTTGATCACCGTTGCACCGGCCTTGATGACCTCTTCCAGCATTCGATACACATAGGTCCGTTCCGAGCGCGTCGCATCCATCGGGGAGAACTCCACGTCCGGGCAGTATTTCCGTGCACGTGCAACCATCGTTCGGGCCATTTCCAGGACCTGTTCGCGATCTTTTTCCAGTTGATGCATAATGTGAATATCCGAACTGGAGATAAAGATGTGGATGCGGGGAGCCTCGGCATAACGCACGGCTTCCCAGCATGCATCCACATCCTGGGGAACCGCCCGCGCCAGTCCTGCGATGGTACAGTCCCGCACCTCACGGGCGATGAGCTGGACGGCGTGGAAATCTCCCGGTGAGGATGCGGGAAACCCCGCTTCAATGACGTCCACGCGCAGGGCGGCCAGGGCGCGGGCGATCTCCAATTTTTGGTCCGGACGGAGTGCCACCCCTGGCGACTGTTCCCCGTCACGCAACGTGGTGTCGAAGATCATGATCCGTTTTTTCGGTGCCATGGTTGTTGCCTCCTGCAAGGTCCAAGGGTTTAAGAATCGGGCTGTTTCCGCCAGCCCATCATTTCCCGCAACTGCCGCCCCACCCGTTCGATCGGGTGGGCGGCGTTGCGGCGGCGGAGCGTGTTCAGCAGCGGGCGGCCGGCCTGGTTCTCCAGGATCCACTCCCGGGCAAACGCACCGGTCTGGATTTCGTGCAGGATCGCACGCATGGTCTGCCGCACATGCGCATCGATGACCCGGGGTCCCCGGGTGTAATCGCCGTATTCGGCCGTGTCCGAAACGGAATACCGCATATACGTCATGCCGCCCTCGTACATGAGGTCGACGATGAGTTTCAACTCGTGCAGACATTCGAAATATGCGATCTCGGGCTGATACCCGGCTTCGACCAGGATCTCGAACGCGGCCTGAATCAGGGCGGTCACGCCCCCGCATAGCACCACCTGTTCACCGAACAGGTCCGTTTCCGTTTCCTCGGCGAACGTCGTTTCAATGACGCCCGCACGGGTGCATCCGATCCCCTTCGCATAGGCGAGCGCGAGTTCGCGTGCCTGACCACTGGCGTCCTGATGGACGGCGAGCAGGGCGGGAACTCCCATTCCCTGCGTGAAGAGTTCCCGCATACGATGTCCCGGTGCTTTCGGTGCGACCATGGTCACGTCGATCTCCGCTGGCGGCACGATCTGGTGGAAGTGGATGTTGAATCCGTGCGCGAACATGAGCATCGTGTGCGGCCGCAGGTTCGGTTGAATCGCCTCACGGTATACCTGCGGCTGGACGGGATCCGGGACGAGCATCATGACGACGTCCGCCGTGCGGGTCACTTCGGCCACCGTGTCAACGCGCAGACCGGCGGCTTTCGCCTTTTCCCAGGACCGCGATCCTGGATATAGCCCGACGACCACATCCAGTCCCGAGTCTTTGAGATTCAGGGCATGCGCATGTCCCTGAGAACCGAACCCGATCACGGCGATCCGTTTGCCGTGCAGTCGCTGCAAATCGGCATCCCGGTCATAGTACACTTGCGCCATCGATCCACCTCCTCAAGCACGTGCAATGGATGACGGTCTGACCGTCGTTGCTGCCCGCAATCAATCTGCTGCCGAATGCTGCGATCTGGACACGCGTGCAGGCACCCGGGCGAATGCGTCCGATTCCGGCCATTCGTGTGCGGGTTGCGGGCCACGTGTCATGGCAATGGGCCCCGTACGGACAACCTCGGTCACCCCGTAGATATCCAGCAGATTGACCATGGTATCGATCTTGCGTGCATCGCCCGTGACCTCCACGATGACCGATCCGGGAGACGCGTCCAGAATGCTCGCCTGGAACGTATCGGCAATGGCCGTGATGTATCCGTACTGGCTGCGGTCGCAACAGACTTTGATGAGCGCCATTTCGCGCGTGACGGTGTCC
This sequence comes from uncultured Acidobacteriota bacterium, assembly GCA_964541595.1. GTDB lineage: Bacteria > Acidobacteriota > HRBIN11 > HRBIN11 > HRBIN11 > CAZIRO01. The sequence continues at coordinate 4,338 of CAZIRO010000026.1, read as the reverse complement.
ACAGACGTGACATCCCGAATGTCCACGACTTCAATGAGTTTGCTCAACTGCTTGACCACCTGATCGGGATCGGTGTCCGCACGAACTTCAAACACCACCCGGAACAGACCGGGCATCTCGGAACGGCGCATCGTGAAACTCTCAATGGTAAACCCCCGTTGACGGCACTTGGATACCAGCCGGTTCAATGCACCGGGCCGATCTTCCACCAGGGCCACGATGGTGCGTGGCTTGGGCGTGCGTTGCAAGCGGCTCATTCCTCCACCTCCACGACTTCGGGTTTTTGCGCGAATTTGCGGTACTCCTCCGGTAAACCGAGCGTTTCACGTAATGAAGCACCCGGAGGAACCATGGGAAAACAGTTTTCATCCTGTTTGACACGAAAATCGATGAGTACCGGACCCGGATGGCGCAGGGCTTCGGCGATGACCGATTCCACATCGTCCCGCCGCACGGCCTGTAGACCGTAAATGCCGTAGGCTTCGGCGAGTTTGATGAAGTCCGGGTTCTTGAGATGACTGGCGACCAGGTTGCCGCGGTAGAAGATCTGCTGCCACTGGCGGACCATACCGTAGTATCCGTTGTTGATGATCGCGAACTTGATGGGCAGTTCGTATTCCGCAACGGTGGCGAGTTCCTGCGACGTCATCTGAAACCCGCCGTCTCCGCAGATGGACCAGACGAGATCACCCGGCCGGGCCACCTGGACGCCGATCGCCGCGGGAATTTCAAATCCCATCGTGCCCAGGCCACCGGACGTGATCAGTGCATTGACTTTCCGGGATCGGAAAAATTGCGCAGCCCACATCTGGTGCTGACCGACGCCGGTGACGACGTAGCAGTCGCCACTCATGGCGTAGATCTTGTCGACGACGTACTGCGGCAGGATTTCTTCGGTATCTTCCGGATACGCCAGGGAAGGATAGGCGGCTTTGAGTTCCTCCAGTCGGGCCATCCATGCCGATCGGGGACGGTACGATACCCGCATGGCGAGTTGTCGCAGGCATTCGCGGGCGTCCCCCACGATGGCGACCGTGGGTCGGACGTTTTTTCCCACTTCTGCGGGGTCGACGTCGATATGGATGATCTGCGCGTGCGGCGCAAAATCCTGCAGACGGCCAGTCACACGGTCGTCGAATCGCATGCCCACCGCAACGAGCAGGTCGGCTTCCGAAATGGCCATATTGTTCCAGTGCATCCCGTGCATTCCGGGCATACCGAGGTACAGGGGATGGTCCGGAGGGAACGCACTGATCCCGAGCAACGTGGTGATCACGGGCACGTGTGCCCGCTCGGCGAGCGCCTGCAGTTCCGCATATGCGCGCGCGAGAATGACCCCGTGGCCGGCAAGAATGAGGGGGCGCGCGGCGGTATCGATCAACGCGGCGGCATCGTCAATGGCGTCCGGATCGGGGGGCGGCGGCAGACGATAACCGCGCAGTTCCACCCGTTCCGGCCAGTAGAACTCGCCTTCTTCCTGTTGCACGTCACGCGGGATGTCGATCAGTACCGGTCCGGGACGACCGGTGCGGGCAATGTAAAACGCTTCCCGGATGACACGGGGAATCTCCCGAACATCGCGGATCAGGTAATTGTGTTTCGTAATGGGAATCGTGATCCCGGTGATGTCGGCTTCCTGGAATCCGTCCCGTCCGATGAGCGATCGCGTCACGCTTCCGGTAATCGCCACCAGGGGAACCGAATCCATCCACGCATTGGCAATGCCGGTCACCAGGTTGGTGGCACCGGGACCCGAAGTGGCAAAACAGACACCGGGGCGACCGGTGACACGTGCGTACCCGTCCGCGGCATGGGCTGCCGCCTGTTCATGCCGCACCAGATAGTGGCGAATCCGCGGATAGTACCGGGGCAACTGATCATAGAGCGGCAGGTTGGCACCTCCGGGGATACCGAAGATGCATTCCACACCTTCCCGTAACAGACTTTCCAGAACCATTTCGGCGCCGGTCATTTTCGCCATACCTTGCCTCCCGAGAGTCAACTTCCCTCCGGGTCATCGGCACACCGCACCGACAGCGGCCGATGACACCATACGGGCGTATTTTGCCAGCGCACCCCGGGTGTACCGGGGCGGGGGCGGCGTCCAGGCGGACCGTCGGGCCGCCATCTCCTCCTGGGACAGGTGAACTTCCAGGCGTCGGTTCGGAACGTCGATGGTGATCTCGTCACCGTCCCGGAGCAGGGCGATCGGTCCGCCGACGGCCGCTTCCGGCGCCACATGTCCGACCATGAGACCGTGCGTGGCGCCGGAAAACCGTCCATCGGTGATCAATGCCACACGGTCACCGAGTCCCTGACCGACCAGGGCCGCGGTAATTTCCAGCATTTCGCGCATCCCGGGTCCCCCACGGGGTCCCTCGTAGCGGATCACGACGACATCGCCCGGTTGAATGGCGCGCCGAACGACCGCCTGGAAGGCTTCCTCTTCGGAATCGAACACACGTGCCGGTCCCGTATGCACCAGACGATGCACGCCGGCCGTTTTGATCACAGCGCCCTCCGGGGCCAGATTGCCCCACAGGATGCAGACCGTTCCGGTGGGACTGATGGGGTCGTCCAGCGGGCGGATCACGTCCTGCGGTTCATCCGGAAATGTCCATTCGGCGAGGTTTTCCCGTACGGTTTTTCCCGTGACCGTGAGACAGTCTCCGTGCAGGAGACCCGCATCGAGCAGGATCCGCATCACGCGCGGTACACCCCCAACGCGGTCGAGATCGGCCATGACGTAGCGTCCGCCGGGACGTACATCGACGATGTGCGGAGTCGTGCGGCTGATGCGGTCGAAATCCTCCAGCGAGAGTTCAACCCCGGCCTCCTGGGCGATCGCGAGCAGATGGAGGACCGCATTCGTCGAGCCACCGATCGCCGCGTCGACCGTAATTGCATTGAGGAACGCCTCACGGGTGAGGATATCCCGCGGTCGGATGTCCATCTCCAGCAAACGCATCACCGTTTCGCCGCTGCGACGACAGATCTCTTCCCGACGGCGATCGGGAGCGGGCGGGGTCGCACTACCGGGGATCGCCAGTCCCAGCGCTTCCATCATGACCGCCATCGTGTTCGCCGTATACATGCCCGCGCATGATCCCTCCGTGGGACAGGCCGAACACTCGAGTTCGTAAAGATCACGTGCGCTGATCTGACCGGCAGCGTACGCGCCGACCGCTTCGAATACGTCCTGAATGGTCACGTCCCGGCCGCGAAACTGCCCCGGCAGGATGGTCCCCCCGTAAACGAATACGGACGGAATATTGAGCCGGGCCATGGCCATCGCAATGCCGGGGAGACTCTTGTCGCATCCGGCAATGCCGACCAGTGCATCGTACTGATGCGCGTGTACCATGAGTTCCACGCTGTCCGCAATGATTTCCCGGCTAACCAGAGAGGCTTTCATCCCCTCGTGGCCCATTGCGATACCGTCCGAAACGGCGATCGTGACAAACGTGCGCGGGGTTCCGCCGGCCGCGCGCACGCCTGCCTGCGTTGCACGCGCCAGGCGGTCGAGGTGCACGTTGCACGGTGTGGCTTCGTTCCACGTGGTCGCAATGGCGATGAACGGTCGTTCAAAGTCTTCGTCGCGTAGCCCCATCGCGCGATACATGGCACGATGCGGCGCACGATGCGGCCCGCGTTTGACACTGTCACTGCGCAACCGTCGTTCCGTATGCGACGCCATGCGTTGCCTCCTGATCGCGGGATTGTCATCTGGTGATGGTATTTCCCGTATCTGAAACACCGCGGGACGTATGGATCCAGCAGGGGGAGATCCCGCATGGGACACGCCCTGCGGTGTTTCATTCCGTGCGGGGACTGCGGTGCGTTGCGTCCGCCGGTGTGTGCGGTATCACGTTCACTGAGGCACGCGAATGGGGATTCACCCGATGGTGCAGCGCGCCTCAGGGATCATGCCCGATTGGTGGGTTGGAATGATATGGTGTGTAGATAGACTCTCCCCCCGCCCTCAGGGGGAGACCAGCAGCAGAATGACCGGCAGGGTGGAAATCAGAACGCGGAGAGTAAACCGGCGGATGTGGATACGACCTGAAGGAATTCCGGCATGCATGACAATTGTACGGGTGCCGGGACGCTTCCACCAGGTACGATCCATCGGGTCACTCCTGTATACGGCGTGTTCGGGTTGATGCCCCGGGGGCATGCACCCTACAACGCCTCGCACCCGGACCCAGAGAGAATGGCATGACCAGAACGTCATTACACAGTATATGCCACCTGTACCGGAATGTCAAGTCCGCGCGGCATGCGATCGGGACAGGCCATGGGACATGCGCACCACCGGAACCACCGGTGGGCCGGTGG
>CAZIRO010000025.1:0-22775 GCA_964541595.1 uncultured Acidobacteriota bacterium | reverse complement strand
TGACGTCAAATCCGGGCAGCGTCCCACGGGAGTCGGTGGTGGGAAGTGTCTCGACGGGGACACGTGTGCGGAGAAACGGGTCAGTAGTCCCGATAGGGGACCCCCTGGGTGTCCACACCCTCGGCACCGCTCTGGATGTCAATAATCCCCGGTTCATAGGCGGGATTGTTCGGATCGGGTTCTTCATAAATGAGGATCCAGGTGTCCGTACTCTGTGTGATCGGGTCGTAGGGCAGGCTGCGCAGGTATCCCTTGTCGACAAGATCCTGAAGGGATTTGGGGTATTCCTGATTGTCCGCGTAGTACTGATTGATGGCGTCCCGGGTGCGCCAGAGGTTTTCCTTCAGCACGGCTTCTTTGGCCCGCAGAATGGTGCGTCGATAGGCGGGGATCGCAATGCCGACGAGCAGGCCGATGATAGTCATCACGACAACCAGTTCGATCAGCGTAAACCCGTGTGTCCGTTGACCGTTTCGTCCACGCCGGTTACCACTCATAGTAATAACTCCCGTCCAGCGCCTGTGCGCGGGATTTACTGTACACGTCGTATACGTTTTGACCGCACCAGACCCAGTCTTTCGGCGGTGGTTCATCCTGCAGACAGAGCAGTCCCCAGTCGGTCGAACCGGTCATCGGGTCTTTGGGAATACGTCGCAGGAACCGGTATTTCCGGGACTTCACCTGGTTCGGCGGGGTCACTTCGATCATGATCGTCAGGTATTCCAGGCGTTTGGGATAACCGGTGTCCTCGTCCAGGACATAGGCCGGACGCACCTGGGGAAACGGACCGTTCGGTCTGTTGGGCGGCCGAACGGCGCGGTGGAACGCATCGATAGCGCTGCGGATCACACGCAGGGCAAAACGGAGTTCCATTTCTTTTCGTCGCTGAACGGTCACTTTTGCCAGGGGGATCACCAGACCGGCCATGATGGCCAGAATGGCCGCCGTCACGATGAGTTCCGTCAGGCTCAATCCCGATCGCGTACGCCGGTATCGTGAACGCATGCACACGCCCCGCCTGTGGATCACCGTTCGAGATTTGGACGTTTTCGATCATAGCATCGTTCATTCCCGATCGCTATCCACCCGGACGGCGGCACCACCACCCGGACTGCGCGGATCGGAGAGTCCCAGATACCCGCCGTCGTATTGCCAGATCATCTGCACCCGGCCGAGGGTTTCCAGGGGTTTGGGCGGATACCCGAGTCCCTGCAGGATGCGGCGGGTATCTCCGGTGAGCGCGGTCGGTTCATGAAAGATGACGTCCGGCAACCACTGATGGTGAAATCGCGGCGCCATCAACGCTGTCAGAGGTTGCATGCGGAAGATCAGCAGGTTTTCCAGCACCTGGTATACCACGGTGATGATCGTCGATCCCCCGGGAGACCCGAGTACCCCGATGACCCGCCGGTTTCGTGTGACGATCGTCGGTGTCATCGAACTCAACATCCGTTTTCCGGGCGCAATGGCGTTGGCGACACTGCCGGTCAGACCGAACTGATTTGGCACGCCCGGACGAATACTGAAATCGTCCATTTCGTTGTTCAGGATCACACCGGTACCCGGCACGATCACCCCGGCACCGAACCGGCTGTTCAGTGTGTACGTGACGGCAACGGCCTGGCCGTGCGTGTCGACGATCGAAAAATGCGTCGTATCCGGGGACTCGGCATGTACCCATCGATCGGCTGCCAGGGCGGACGACGGGGTCACCCGGTACGGACGGAGTGCAGCGGCCACGGATGCCATCCACTCCGGACGGTCCAGGAAAGACGGCCAGCGGATGAAATCCGGGTCGCCCATGTATGTCGCACGTATGGCATATGCGCGTTTGAACGCTTCGACCACCAGATTGATGTGCAAACTGCTGTGCCAGTACTGCATGATGTCCCGATGGGGGTCCAGCACGTGAAACAGAAACCGGATGATCCACCCCCCGGCGGAGGGCAGTGGCATCGTATGCACCGTGACGTCGCGGATCCGGAACCGGATGGGCGTTCGCCAGCGGACCGTATATGCAGCGAGGTCGGTGCGGGTGATGATCCCGCCGTGCGCCCGCATGGCGCGCACGATGGCTTCGGCCACCGGTCCGGTGTAGAATCCGCGCGCACCGTTGCTGGCGATATACCGCAGGGTACGGGCGAGATCGGGTTGCACGATGTACGCCCGTGGCATACCGTGCGTGTAAAAAATGCGTCGAAACTCCGGATCCCGCAGCAGCCGGGTGCGGTCCCGCATCAGGTCCAGGTACAGCCGGGTATTCGTGGCAAACCCCTGTTCCGCAAGTCGAATGGCCGGAGCAATGAGATCTGCCCAGGGAAAACGGCCCCAGCGACGATGGGCGGCATACAGGCCGGCCACCGTACCGGGCACACCGACGGCAAGGTATCCGTCCAGACTCGCACGCGGTCGGACGCGTCCGGATGCGTCCAGATACATCTCCGGTGTCGCCGCCTGCGGCGCGACTTCCCGAAAGTCCAGTACCACGCTCCCCTCGCCGGGCGTATATACGACCATGAACCCACCGCCGCCGATATTGCCCGCCTGTGGAAACGTGACCGCCAGTGCGAACCCCACGGCCACCGCAGCGTCCACTGCCGTGCCTCCGCGTGCGAGGATGTCCGCACCGATCTGCGCGACCACGGGATCGTCACAGACGACGACCCCCTGGCCGAACGCGACTTTTTCTACCGGTACGGCCCCGAGTATCGGGACCCGCAGACCGATCAGCATCAGACCGATGATCACGCAACGCCATGGGGACCGTCCGTATGCGACGACACGCGGGGTGCCCGTGATTGCCACCATCGTTGCAGTTCCTCCCAGTTTGATACGATGCGCAGGGGTGCCAGTTCTCGACGAATGATGCGCCCGTAACTGCGTGTCCAGATGCGGCTGTCCATAATCGCCAGGATACCGGTATCCGTTTCCGTCCGGATCAGCCGTCCGAGTCCCTGACGCAGCAGCATGACTGCGCGCGGCAATTGAAACGTATGAAACGGCGATCGGCCGCGCTGGCGGATCTGTGCGATCTGCGCCTGCACGATCGGATCGTTCGGAACGTCGAACGGCAGTTTATCGATCACCACACAACGCAGGGACTCGCCGGGCACATCGAACCCCTGCCAGAAACTCGTCGTTGCCACGAGCACACTGTCCGTATGGGTGCGAAACTGATCCATGAGAAATCCGCGGGGCGCCGTTCCCTGCACGTATACCGGCCATGGAACGTGTGCCTGCAGATGGGCGGCGACCGCGTGCATGTGATGCAGGCTCGTGCACAGAACGAGTGTGGCACCCCGAACCAGCCGGATCAACCGTTCCAGATCGGTGAGCACACGGGGCAGGTACCCGGGATCGCGGGGATCCGGCAGGTTGCGGGGCACCCACAGTCGGGTCTGTTCGGCCATTCGAAACGGGCTGGCCACGCGCAGGGTGCGGACGGGCGTCTCGGGTGCGGAAGTGGCGATGCCCAGACGGTCCATGACGTAAGCAAACGTGCGGCGGTACGCGAGCGTTGCCGACGTCAGCACGACTGCCGAAAATCGGGGCCAGAGGATGTCCTGCAGTATGGGTCCCACGTGCACCGGCGTCACCCGCAGGCTCCAGCGGGCTTCCGGGAGACGTGTCTGCGGATTGCATTCGGCGTATCGTACAAGGGGTGTTTCCGCGTCCGGTGTACACAGCGCCCGTACGGTGGCCGCGAGGTCGGTGGCCCACGTAAAAAACTGGTCGCGTTCCTCAAGGGGAAGCACGGACGGTGACAGGTCTGCGATCCATTCGGCGAATGCGGCCAGGGTGTGATGCAGTTCCTGAAGCCGCGCGGGCAGTTCCGGAACGGTCGCGATGAGTTGTGTCCAGCCGATCCGGTGTTCCGACCGCACGGTCGGGAGTGCGAGCACCTGCAGGAGATGTGCACGTGCCTGGTGCGTGTACTGGCGGAGCGCCCGCACGACGCGATGGGGAACACGTTCGCGCTGTTCCAGCGTGGTCTGCATTTCGCGAAACAGGCGCATCACGGTGAAGTAGGACAGTTCAAGGCTGAGCGCGGACATCGCGTTGTCTTCCAGCATATGGGCTTCGTCGATGACCAGCGTGTCCACGTCCGGAAGGATGGCCGCGTCCCGCAGATGGCGCACACGTGCGTCCGCCAGTAACAGGTGCTGATTGACGATCACAATGTCCGCCTGTTCTGCCTGACGGCGCGCCCGGTATAGAAAACAGTCCTGAAAGAATCGACAGCGTGTGCCCATACAGGTTTCCGCGTCCGCGACGATATCCCGCCAGAGGGGGTGATCTTCGGGCAGATCGGTACACTCTGCCCGATCCCCCGTCGCGGTGGACTTCGCCCATGCCTGGAGCGCCTGCCAGGCGTCAGCATGAACGGTCTGCAACGGCGGATGTCGCTGCAACCGGTCCCACTTCCAGAGACACAGATAGTGCTGTCGCCCCTTCAGCAATTGTGCGGTCAACGTGAATGCTTTCTGTAAAATCGGGAGATCTCTCGTGTAAAGTTGTTCCTGCAGGGGGATCGTCCCGGTGGCAATGAGTAACCGCCGGTGCTGAATCAGTGCGGGCAGGAGATAGGCAAACGTCTTCCCGGTCCCGGTTCCGGCTTCGACGAGTAATCGTCCTCCCTGGGTGTAACACCTCGCTACCGCCGCGGCCATGCGGAGTTGTTCGGGGCGGTATTGAAAATGCGGCAACAACGTGCGCAGCTGGCCGTCCGGTCCCAGCCATGCGCGGACGTGCGCCAGGACATCCGTGGCGCCTGCAACGGTGGATTCCCGACGATCATCGCGTGACCGCATCACAAAAGGGTGCTCCACTAACGGCACACTTCGTACGTCGTCGCACCGGAATCGTCGGACCGGTCCAGAAGGAATACCGCACAGGTTTGCCGGCGCTGGCCTTCTTTGCGCGTGCGAAACGACCGCAGTACACCATCACAAAACCGCTGTCCGGCGCGCACCAGCAGGCTCTGCAGGTCTCCGGTTTCGCTCCGCACCTGAATGAACAGGAAACGCGTGCCGCGTCGTTCCACGAATCCGAGGACGTACAGGGTTTTTACCCGGTAAGCAAGCAGAGGATTCGCTTGACGCTGTTCCTCCGAAAACTGCTGCACGCATTCGGGATCGGGTTCAGGGTAGGACCTTGAGGGTTTTTCTTCTGGAGACGACGTTTCAGTCCGGGTCTCCCCGGTGTCTTCTTTCTGTTCGGTTTCCTGTTGTTTCGATTCCTGTTCATTTTGCACGGACGGCGTGGTCATGACCGCAACGGGCTGCGTTGCCCGTGCCGTACGGCCGGAAAATGCCACCTGCGCCAGGACTGCGCATCCAACGAGTACGACTATACGCATCCACCCGATCGGGGTCTTTCGTGTCCACATCGTTTTATGTCCCGGCAACGCATTTCACCACGCGGATATAGGGTCGGATCGGGTCGTCCGTTTCCACACGGAACGTCACACACAACCGTTTCTGTCCGGTCGCCTCGTCCACCGCGGGACCGATGGTCAGCACTTCCCCGTTATAGAGTTTCTGGCCCTTACGGATCGTTTCCGCCTGCGGCAGGCCACCGCCGCGGACGAGTGCATAATACTCCCCGGAACGCCGGAAGATCCCGAGGATGACCACCTCTTCAACGAGCAGATCGGCGACGCTACGGGCCACTTTCGGACGGGCTTTGCGTTCGCGACTGACGGTCAGGTTTTCAAAGGGATCACGGCCTTCCCGATAGTGAAAATTCGGGTCCGGCGACACCACGGCTTCTTCCGGCGGAGTGGGCGTTTCTGTCGGGGTGTCTTTTGCGGGCGGGGGTGCAGCGGGTTGTTGTGCAATCAGCACCGTAACCCAGCCGACCACCAGGGCGCTGATCAGGATCCCCCGGATCCATGGGTTCTTGCGCATGCGCCACCTCCGATGCGTTCATCCGGGTTCCATTATGAACCGTTTCGGCAGGGAATGCAAAACACTGAGATCCTGGGATCGGGACAGGCCATGGGACATGCGTACCACCGGATCCACCGGTGTGCCGGTGGCCACCGGTCTCCGGTCCCCGGTGTTGGGTGTCCGGTGTCGGGTCTCGGGGCGCAGGGCGCAGGGCGCAGGTCCCAGGGGTCAGGTGTCCGCGCACCCTGGTTGACGGGTTATCGCGGCGTCCATTGGGACACCGAACGGTCCATGGCGCCAGCGGGAATCCATTCCGCTGTCCCGTTTCCCGTTCCGAATCCCGGGATCTTGGCATTTCCACCGGGGTCGGGTATAATACCATCGGCTCCCGGAAGGTGGCCGTCTCCTCCAGTTCCAACGCGGGGTTTCCCTCAGGTCGGTCCGGCAAGGGGGAACCCCTGCATCATGCATCAACAGCACACGTGTCCGCAGACTGGACATCCGACTGTAGAAACCTCATTATATGGAAAGATCTGTGACCGCACCCTGGTGATGGGTGTGTCTTTTTGAACCTCCTGCAAACGGGTGAGGACGAGCCATGCAAGAGCCGTTGGCATGGACTATCGGTGGACCTCAGGGAAGCGGTGTGGACACGGCCGCCAACCTGTTCGCACGCGCCTGTGCACGTGCCGGACTCCATGTGTTCGGCAAGCGGGAATATTACTCCAATATTATGGGGAAACACAGTTACTTTCAGGTGCGTGTCCATCCGGAACGTCCCGTACGGGCATCGATTGAAACCAATCACGTGCTCGCCACTTTCGACGCCGAAACGGTGTTTCGCCATTTCCGGAGCGTGCAGCCCGGCGGTGCCATCATCTATGATCCCGGTCTGATCCACACCCGCGTGGATCATCCCCCGAACATGGATCGACGGTATAAAGAGGATCTGAAGGCATACCTCCGGGCACGGGACCGTGACGTGACCCTGGAAGGTGTCCTGGAGGATGCCGCAGATCGGGATATTCGACTTTATCCGGTGCCCTATGAGGATCTGTTCAGGCAACTCGGAGAGCGTACGGGAATTCGGGATTACAAACGACTGTCACGAACGCTGAATACCATGGCGGTGGCGGTATCGTTTGCGCTGTTGCGGTTTCCCATCGAATATCTGGATCGGGTGCTGGAGGATCAGTTCCGTGGCCGCACGAAAATCATCGAAATGAACCGTGTGGCCGCGCGACTGGCGTATGAATACCTGCGGTCCCATTTCTCCGACGAGTTTCCGTACCGGCTGGAACCGGTTCCGACGGAGGAGCCCCGCATTTATCTGCAGGGCACCCAGGCGGTCGCGCTCGGGAAGATCGTCGCGGGATGTACGTTTCAGACGTACTATCCGATCTCGCCGGCAACGGATGAAAGCGTCTTCCTGGAAGAACACGAAACCGTCCCGCTGGTCGTGAACGGGCGGTGGAACGACGGTCTGGAAAAGGGCACGGTCGTGGTCGTCCAGACTGAGGACGAGATCGCCGCGATCACGATGGCCACCGGTGCAGCGATCAGCGGCGCACGTGCGAGCACGGCGACGTCGGGGCCGGGATTCTGTCTGATGGTGGAGGGTCTCGGCTGGGCAGGGATCAGCGAGGTTCCCGTTGTGGTGACGCTGTACCAGCGCGGCAGTCCGAGTACCGGCATGCCGACCCGCACGGAACAGGGGGACCTCTGGTTCGCCATTCACCACGGACACGGCGAGTTTCCCCGTATCGTGCTGGCTTCGGGTGACCATCAGGAGATGTTTTACGACGCCGTACATGCGTTCAATCTCGCCGAGCGGTATCAGGTTCCCGTCATCCACGTGGTCGACAAATACCTGGCGAATAGTACGAGTACATACCGGATGTTCGATCTGGAACGCATCCGGATCGACCGCGGGAAACTGCTGACCGACGAGGATCTGGCCACAGTGTACCGTGACCGTCCGTTTCGGCGTTACGAATGGACGGACGACACGGTATCGCCGCGGTCCCGACCGGGTCAGCCGTACGGGGTCCACTGGATGACCGGAGACGAACACGACGAATTCGGACACATTACGGAAGATGTCGTCGTTCGCGAACGGATGATGGAAAAACGTATGGAACGGTTACACCGTATTGTGCGTGAAGTACCGGAAGACCTCAAACTGCGGTTCTGGGGATCCCCGGACGCGGACACGTTGATCGTCAGCTGGGGTTCCACCAAGGGCGTGATTCTGGAGGCACTCGATTGCCTGCATCGTGCAGGGTTGCACATGGCGTTCCTGCAGGTGCGGATGTTGTGGCCCCTCGACGTTGCGCGCGTACGTGCGATCCTGCAACAGTACCCGCGGCTGATCGCTGTAGAACACAACTACTCGGCCCAGATGGCCGGTTTGATCCGCAGAGAAACGGGGATCCGGATCCCGCACCATATCGTGAAGTACAACGGCCGCCCGATCATGCTGGAAGAGATCGTCGACGCCATTCGTGAAATTGTTCACCATCAAACTCCAAGGGTGGTGTTGCGCCATGGTGTCTAAAGTTGCCGAATTCAAAACGGACGTGCACATTGACTGGTGTCCCGGATGTGGGGATTTCGGGATCACGAGTGCCCTGCAGCAGGCACTCGCCGATCTCGGAATTGCACCGCATGAGGTCGCCGTATTTTCCGGGATCGGGTGTTCCGGAAAGTTTCCTCACTATATTCATGCGTACGGGTTCCATACCCTCCACGGACGGGTATTACCGTACGCCATCGGATGCAAACTGGCCAATCCGCGTCTGACCGTCGTGGCCATCGGCGGTGACGGGGATGGTCTGGGGATCGGTGCCTGCCATTTCGTCAATGCGGGCCGGCGGAACGTGGACGTGACGTACATTCTGGCGAACAACGGTGTCTACGGCCTGACGAAAGGCCAGGCGTCTCCGACCCTGCCGCTCGGACTGCAAACGCGGTCGCTGCCGAAACCGAACATCAATCAGGGCATCAATCCGTTGCTCCTTGCGTTTGCCAGCGGGTATACGTTCATTGCGCGGACGTACAGTTACGATGTCCGGCATCAGGTCGAAATCATCAAACAGGGGATTCAGCACCGGGGCCTGGCGTTCATCGATATTCTGCAGGGATGCCCGACGTACAACGATCTGTGGACCAAAGACTGGTACATGGGCCGTGATCAGATCGACCCGGAAACGGGTCGACCGGTACCGCGGTTGTACAAACTGGAGGATTCCGGGTATGATCCTGTGATCCCGCGGGAGGGTCTCTCCCGGGAGGAATACGAGGTCCGGGTGGCCAACTTCATGGAAAGAGCCATTGAATGGGGTGACCGGATTCCGGTCGGCATATTCTGGAAGGACGAATCGGTATCCACCTATGAGGAACGCATTACGGCGAGTTCGCCCTGGTACGATCGACTGCCGCCGGCGCTCCGGCAGATCTGCGATGACGCAGGCCACCCATTGACCGATATCCGACCGTTTCTGGAAGAACTTCGGGTGACATGAACACCCGATACGGAACACCCTGTTCATCCTGAGTGGTGCATTTCCGGAGTGACGTGGAAAGTGACGGGGAATGACGGGGGGGACAGCGGCAGGTGATTGTGTCACTGTTTCCCCTCGTCACTTCTCCTGCTGTCACTTTTCCGTACGTCACTGGATTCGGGGTATGCACTGCTGCGAGCGGAACCCATGGCACGGTTTCGACCGAACGCGGATGAAGGTATTCAGATTACGCTGACGCGACGTCGTATCTGGCTGGCGTTTCTGGTGGCACTGGTCGTCGTGGGGGCTTCGTTTACTCTCGGGTTATTACTCGGTCGCGGCCAGCGCAGGGTGGAACAGGAACTCGTGCAGACCGAACCCCCATCGGTGGTGATCGAACCGGGACCCGCACCGACACCGGCCACGTCGCAGACCGAACCCCCGGTGATCCCGATCGAACCGGAACCCACACCTCCGCCGGAACCGGCTGCACCCTCCGAACCGGCGAATCAGACGACCCGGGAAGTGCCGCTTCATCCCGAAACCGCGCCCCCACCGCCCGCACCGGAATCGCCCCCCCCGCCGTCGCCCGCGCCTTCGGCGTCGGAATCCGCGCCTGCGCAGCCGTCCGGTGGCCCTTCCCGTCCGCGGACCGGATATGTCGTGCAGGTTGTCGCCATTCGGGATGCGGCGCGTGCACGGGCAATTGCCCAACAACTGCAACAGGCTCAACTGCCGGCATTCGTTGAACCGGGTCCCAGGGGACTCGTACGTGTTCAGGTGGGACCGTATTCGACCCGTACCGAAGCCGAACAGGTGATTCCGCAGATCGTGCGCATTGTTCCGAAAACCAAGCCATTTGTAAAGAGGCTCCCGTGAGACGTCGTATCGGTGAATACCTGGTTGATGTCGGGGTGCTCACCCCGACACAACGTGACCACCTGCTGGACATTCAGCGTACGCGGGCGCCGACGCAGTTTCTGGGGACACTGGCCATTGAACATCTGCACATCGATCCGGAAACGCTGGCGTATTATCTCGATACGGGGGCCATCTCACTGTCGGCGGAAGACCTGGAACCCGCGCAGGATGCCCATCACACACTCCCCTTCCAGGACCTCCTGCGGACATGGGGTGGGCTGTACCTCGGTACACGGCGGGGCGATCCGGTGATCGGTGTCCTGCGCTGGCCGCCGCGGGCCATACGGGCAACAGTCGAGTGGTCCCTGTCGAAACGCGTGGTCTGGGTGCTGCTGCCGCCGAACGAATGGTGGACCCGGTTTCCCCCCGAGATGGATCCCACCATCGGCGTGTCTGGATTGGAATGGCGAATCGCCGTACCGTGGGAATTGCGGGTGATCGAATCCTCCGGGGATAATCTCTGGGTGCGGCAGTTGCAGACGATGATCCGTTTGCGTCAACCGGTGATGACCGTTCGGGAACGTGCACCGGAAGCGTGGGTGGATTTTCATACGCTGGACCATCCGTTGCAGATGATCCCTCCTGACGATTTCGCCACGGTCTGGCAGACCGCATGTACCGGCATGGATTGGGGCGATGCGGTATTTTTTCCGGATCGCGCCGGATTCTGGTGGGTCACGATCCGTCAGCGTCGACTCGCATGGTTGATGCGGTACCGTGCGGGGCCGCATGACCGTGCGGTTGCCACACGGTTCGTCGATCCGGGACGTGAACGGCGGCACTGGCGTCACCGTATGCAGCGCGACGGTACCGAACAGGCGTTGCGCACGTGGTTGACTCGGGAAGACGCCCCCGGTGTATGGCTCTGGGTGGCGCCCCGGTCGGTGCTGAGCGCATGGGCCATGATGATGTGGCTTGAAACACTCAACGATCTGGCACCCACCACGTGGATCATCCATGACCGGCGGCGGGGTGTCTGGGCGGAATCCCTGCAGTGGATGCCGTTGCCGGCGTTGTGGCGTCACCTGGAGTCGTCACCGCGTGACCGGGTCGGTATCGTCGTGGAATGGGACGGGACCCCGCAGATGTTGCAAAACGTGCTGATCGCCAGTGCGCGCCATCCGATCGTCGTGCGGATGGGGCATATGCACCCGATCCAGGCATTGCACCGGATCTGGCGGTTGGGGTTTGCCTCCGCATTGCGCGCAGGGCGTATTCGTGGCTGGACGGCAGTGGTGGCAGCGCCCGATGCCTGTACATGGTGCCGGGACGTGTATACCCCGCGCTACCCCGATGAGTCCCTTCCGGAGACGGCGTGGTTCCGGGTCGAGCCGACGGATCTCGGCTGGATCGATCGCGGGTGCTCCGCGTGTGCCCACCGGGCATGGTGGCAACACGCTACCATGATGCGAGAACAGTGCTTCCTGCCGGCGGAAGACATGCGCGGAATGGAGCAGTGGCACGATTGGGTGACATACTATTTTGAACGGGTGCAGGCGCCGCTGCATCTGCAGGTCATCGAGGCCATGCGCAGCCGGGCGCTGCATACACGGTGGGGACTGCGCTATCTACGGGGTCTGTTGCCGGAAGAATCCCCCACCGAGGAGTAGAAACACGGCGGCCGCACCGTATCCCCACTGGAACGCCCGTCCGTATCGGGTCCAGACCGTGCGGGGTTCCGAAATCAGCGGAACGGTGACGTCCACCGCACGTACCGTAAATAACCGGGTCTGCACCCCGACGCGTCCCGTCGGGTCGATCCACCCGGAGATCCCGGAATTGGCCACGAATACGAGACTGCGACGGTTTTCCACCGCACGCAGTCGGGTATGTAAAAAGTGCTGAAACGCACCGGATGACCTCCCGAACCACGCGTCATTCGTCAGGGTCACCAGCAGTACGGCACCGCGGTGCGTCAATTGACGGAGCAGTTCCGGAAATACGCTTTCAAAACAGATGTGTACCCCGAGCGGTCCCCAGGGGGACTGGATCGGGCGCGGGCCGGCACCGGGCATCAGATCGATCATGCCGGGTACCAGACGACGTACAAAAGGTAACCAGCGACGCAACGGGATGTATTCCCCGAACGGTACGAGGTGCCCCTTGTCGTAATACTCAATGATATGCATCCGGGGACCCAGCAGCCACGCACTGTTATGGCCGCGCGGTGGGTCCGTGGACACCCAGCGATCGGCACCGAGCAGCAGATATGTACGATTGGCGCGTTGCAGTTCCCGGAGGAGACGCCACCATGGCGTGCGCGGCGCCAGTTGAAACGGCACGGAGGCTTCCGGCCAGATGACCAGATCAAGAGACGTCTGCGGATCCCGGCGACTGAGCCGGATCTGCCGACGAAACCACGCCCACGCTGTCGCGGGATCGTGTTTTTCCGTCTGGGGTATACTCGGTTGCACGATACGAACGTGTATCGTGCGGGCTGATCGACTCAGAGAACGGTACATCGGAAGGGTCCATCCGGCATACAGCAGAGGACCCCCAAGGAGTACGATACCGGCCACGCCGGCCGTACGGAAGTGTTTCCGGTCCATTCCCAGCACCGTTCCGCCGATCAGGATCAACCAGCCGTTCAATGCGATCGCGCCCCACAGATCGGTCCACTGTACGAGCGGCAGCCATTCCGTCAGCAAATACCCGGGCCACCCCCAGGGGAACCCCGTGAGACCGACGGCCTGGATTTGCAGCAGGCCGGTACCGAGCAACGCGGCGACTCCGGCGGTGAGCAGGATCCGCATGCTGTGCGTCCGTACGCGAGCGTACAGACGTTTGCGCCAGATGACCGTGCCGAAGGCCCAGATACCCCAGTAGAGTCCCATATACACCGCCAGCAGTCCAATGGCCAGCCATGCAAGCATCGGGGGTGTCCGTGAATGGCGTACGATCGTGCCGGGGAGCCAGTACAGCACAAACAGGTAAAATACCGTACCCCACATCCAGGCACGCTGGAACCCGTATCCGGGACGCGGGCACCGGATGAGAAAACGGACCCAGGCCGTGGCCCCGAATATGGCCAGGATCGGGCGAACCGGTCCCGGCATCCACTGCATGAATCCCGATGCCCAGAATACCACCGTCAAGGCAGCCCATACGGTGGGTCCGGATGGACGGAATCCCGATCCCGTCGTCGGCAAAACCCCTGTACGCCCCTTCATGTGGATAGGGATTCGGCAGGCACGGGTGCCCGCGCAGGCGCGCGGAAGTACACCGGTTCCCATTTCGGATTGAGGATGATCACACCCCCGAGCAACATCAATACCCCGCCAACCCAGAGCCAGAGGATCAGCGGATTGTAATACATCTCAAAAAGGGCCGTCTGATCAGATTCCCAGCCCGCAAGGACGATGTACAGATCGCCCCAGATGGTGGAATAAATCGCGACATTCGTGATCGGTTGTTCCGCGTTCGGATGAAATTCACGTCCGGGGAAGAGTTCCACAACCTGTCGCCCGTCACGCCGGATCTGAAGACGTGCCGTGACGAGGTCTTTATGTGGGAACCGCTGTTGCTGTAAACCGTGGTAGGTGATCGTGTAGTCACGAATGCGGGTCTGTTCGCCAGGTTTGAGACTGACTTCATGCCGTACCTGGTAGAAACCACTGCCGACAACGCCGAAAAAAATCAGGACCACGCCGAGATGTACGATATACCCACCGTAACGGCGCGGGTGCTTGATGAACAGTTTCCATAAGGCGGTCAACGGGAATTCCCCGTACATCCGACGACGTGCCCGGATTCCCCGATAGAATTCCATGAGCGTGGTCAGCAGCACAAAAAGACTCGCGCCGGAAAACGCGAGCGGCAGGGGCCGACGTACTCCCAGCGCAAAGAGTACCGTCGCCAGAACAAGCGTCATGACCAGCGGGATCAGGAGGTTCCGTTCAAAATTCGACCAGGTGGCCCGCCGCCACGCGATCAGCGGACAGACGGCTGTGAGAATGAGCAGCGCCAGCACCAGCGGCGCGTTGACCTGATTGAAAAATGGCGCGGCCACGGTGATGCGATGTCCCTTCACGATGTCCGACACGAGCGGAAAGAGTGTGCCCCAGAGCACGGCGAAACAGATTCCGGTGAGCAGCAGATTGTTGAAAAGAAAACTGCTCTCCTTGGAGAGCAGGGACTCGATCTTGCGCGGACTGCGCAGATCCGGCCAGCGGATATAAATGAGTGCCAGACCGTAAAAGATCACGAAACTGAGAAATACAATGAAAAAGTCGCCGATATTGGATACGGCAAACGCGTGTACGGACGACAGGATACCGCTGCGCGTGATGAACGTGCCGAGAATGGCCAGGATAAATGTCGCCATGATCAGGGTGATGTTCCACACGCGCAGCATGTCTTTCTTTTCCTGGATCATGATCGAATGCAGATACGCGGTCGACAGCAGCCACGGCATGAGCGACGCGTTTTCCACCGGATCCCAGGCCCAGTACCCGCCCCAGCCGAGTTCCATATACGCCCAGCGGCTGCCCATCAGAATGCCCCATGTGAGAAAAAACCAGGGGATCACCGCCCACCGGCGGATGGCAACCAGCCACTCGAGATCCATCCGGCGCGTGAACAGTGCCGCGACGGCAAACGCAAAGGGAACCGTAAACCCCACATACCCGAGATACAACGTGGGCGGATGCAGAGCCATCAACGGTCGTTGCAGAATGGGGTTCAGACCACGGCCTTCACCCACGGCTTCTGCAACCGGTGTGAACGGATTGGCCGCAAAGAGAATGGTGGACAGAAAAAACAGTTCAACGAATGCCAGGGTGGCCGCGACGTAGGGCATCCAGATGCGCCGGCGGGATCGGTTCTGGTGCAGGACGAGTGCGGTGTACAGACTCAGGATCCAGACCCAGAAGAGTAGTGACCCCTCCTGACCGCCCCAGAGTGCGGTCAATGCGTACAGTCGGGGCAGTTTACTCGAGGAATGCTGAATGACATAGATGAGATCGAAATTGTTCGTGTATAGCGCATGCCATAACGTCACCGTCGCCAGTGTGATGCAGACCGTGCTGGCCCGGAGCGCGCGCTCGCCGGATCGGATCCAGGGTTCACGGCGGCGTATGCCTCCCGTGGTCGCGACCACCAGGGCATACACCGACAACAGCCACGCACATATCAGCAGTACGGTGCCGGTGAAGGCCACGGGATGCTGGTACGGTGTGTAGTGCAGCCAGGGAAATACCACGTTGCGCCCTCACGATCCGGAACGGACAGCATCCGATAGCGCCGAACGGGATGCCTGCGCCGTGTCCGCCTGATATTTCGAGGGACATTTCGTCAGCAGACGGGTGGCTTCGATATGGTTCCGCTGCGCATCGTACCGGCCTTCGACAACGACTTCGGCATTGTCCCTGAACAGATCGGAGACTGCACCGCGATAGTGTACGGTCACCCGGTGCGTACCGTCGGTGAGCACAAATGTGTAATCCAGCGTCCCCGGTTGTTTGCGGATCGAACCGGGCGCGACGCGGGCGTTGATGCGTACACCGCGACCGTCGACCCGGGATTTCATCTGCTGGAGTTCGTCCAGATGCAGGTAGTATTGCTGTTGCCCCTGCAGGCCGGCAAACACCAGGTAGCCCACAAGGGCGATGCCGATGCCGACCAAGCTCAATATGAGGACACGTTCACGTCGCATGATGGCTTCTCCCTGTCTGGGACATCTCTGTTCAGGGGGCGGCGAACGGATATATGTGCCGCCGCGGGACCGGCTTCATGCATACTATACTATCCGGTGATGCACTGCGCAAGCCCACGGTTTCTGAAATCGGGACAGGCCATGGGACAGGGAATGCACCGGATGAACGGACGGACCGGTGGACGCCGGAGTCGGGTCCCAGGTCCCGGGTGTCGGGTCTCAGGTCTCAGGTCTCAGGTCTCAGGTGTCAGGTCCCAGGTGTCAGGTGTCGGGTATCCGGGACGGGAGACGGAAGACAGGGGACGGGGCATTGCATGGGCGGGGGATAGCGCATGACCGCATGGGGACCCACGGTGTCCCATGACCTGTCCCGAGTTCAGTTGTCCGTGTTCACGGGTACATGATCTGGAATCGGGACAGGAAATGGAACACGGCGTGTCCCCATGGACCCCGCGATGTACCGTCAACCAGGACGCGCGGACACCTGACACCTGGGACCCGACACCGGAGACCGGTGGCCACCGG
Organism: uncultured Acidobacteriota bacterium; assembly: GCA_964541595.1. GTDB lineage: Bacteria > Acidobacteriota > HRBIN11 > HRBIN11 > HRBIN11 > CAZIRO01. Next base: position 6,282 of record CAZIRO010000025.1, on the reverse strand, counting down.
CCCACCGGTGGATCCGGTGGTGCGCATGTCCCATGGCCTGTCCCGATCCCGGGGGCAGCCCGGTTGAATGTCCCGACCGGTCACGGTACAATGAACGCACCGGGTATTGCGCATCATCGGCATACACATGCGTGTGATTACGGCCGCTCCGGTGTATCCCTCAGGGAGATTTACATATGAACCGTTTTCATTTCGGCGTGGTGGTCTTTCCGGGCAGCAACTGTGATCATGACACGTACCACGTGCTCAAGCACGTGCTGGGTCAATGGGTGGATTTCGTATGGCATGGCGACACCGATCTGGACGGACTGGATGCGTTGATCCTGCCCGGCGGGTTTTCGTACGGGGACTATCTGCGCACCGGTGCCATGGCCGCGTTCAGTCCGGTGATGCGGGCTGTACCCCGCTTCGTGGAGTGTGGCGGTCTGGTACTGGGCATCTGCAACGGGTTTCAGATCCTGCTGGAGGCGGGGTTACTGCCGGGTGCGATGCTGCCGAATCGGGGGTTGACGTTCATCTGTGAGGACGTCCATCTCGTGGCCGGCAGGTACGATACGCCGTTTACCTGTGCCATCCCTGAAGGTAAAGTCCTGCGCATGCCGATCGCGCATTACGAGGGCCAGTACTATGCATCCCGGAGCACACTGCGGCGGATTCGACAACATCGACAGATCGCGCTGCAATACTGCGATCCGCACGGCCGGGTAACGCGTGCGGCCAATCCGAACGGTAGCCGCCTGAATATTGCCGGTCTGCTGGACCCGTCGGGTCGGATCATGGGTCTCATGCCCCATCCGGAACGGGCTTCGGAATCTATTCTGGGCAGTCAGGACGGTCGATGGATCTTTATCTCGATGATCACGGCCCTGCGACAGATGCGTGATGCGCCCGTACAGGCTGCATGACGGCGGGTGATTGCCCGAGACGCAAGAGGTCGCGAGTATCACTGCATACCGGGGGTGTCCCAAAATGGCCGGGACCCGTGAGAAAACCATGCATTCTCCGTTGCAAACGGAGTTTCCCATCCAGGACGTCCAGGCACTCCGTGCCGGCGATCCGGAAGCCATTGAACGGTTTACCGAGATCTTCGTACCGCGGCTGTATCACATCGCGTATCGCATGTGTCACGACCCGGAAAAGGCACGGGACGTTGCGCAGGAAACCCTGTCCATCGCGCTGGAAAAGATGGACCAGTTCCGCGGGGACGCACGCCTCATCACGTGGTTGTATGCCATCATGTTTCACGAGTGTATGCGATATACGCGTCAGGAACGGCGGTACTATCCGCTGATCGAGCGGGTCATCGCCAAACGCCAGTTGATCTCTCAGGAACGTGTCATGCCGGAGGACGTCGCGATCGCAGAGGAACAGAAACGGATCTTCTGGGACGCCGTCCATCAATTGCCGCAGCCGTTGCGGTCTGTATATCTTTTGCGTGAAGTCGAGGGACTGTCCGTGCGGGAAACCGCCCTGGCACTGGGTATCTCGGAGGCGAACGTCAAGGTGCGTTTGCATCGCGCCCGACGAAAACTCCGGGAGTATCTGCAACAACTTGACAAGAACCCACGGGCAGATTAATCTGTTCGGCAATTCTGCGGGGAGGGTTTTTCCATGCCTGCATCGTATGCGCTCTGGGTCTACCTGGCGGGGTTCATTCTGTTTCTCGGTGGGATTGCATTCGTACTGGCCAATGTTTTGCTGTCGCATATCGTACACCCCCATGTGCGGACGCATGAGAAGTATATTGCGTATGAGTGTGGCGAGGATCCGGTTGGCAACGCTTGGATCCAGTTCAATCATCGGTTTTATTTACTGGCATTGACCTTTGTGATTTTTGATGTGGAAGTCGTCCTGCTGTTTCCGTGGGTTCTGGTGTTCCGGGAATTCCGATGGTTCGGGTTCATTGATGTTTTCATTTTTGTCGTGATTCTCCTGTTCGGGCTGGCCTATGCGTGGAAGAAGGGCGCACTTGTGTGGGACAAACCGGAACCCCGCTATGCCATTGGGCGTATCCCCACAGCGGTTCCGACCGGTACGGTGACATCTCCGGAGGAGTAGCCCACCATGGAACAGTGGTTGCAGTATTTTCTGCAGATTGCGCGTGGTGCAGACTGGCCGATCGCGGCGACGACCGTACAACAGGCGCTCGGGTTTTTCGTTGGGTTTCTTCTGTTTCTAACGGTTCTGCTTGTGATCCGGCGTGTTCAGGGGCGAAACTGGGTGCCGGACGTCGTCGCGAGTTTGCTCATACCGCTGTTCGTTTTTCTCGGTGTGATGTCTGGCGTGATCCTCGGTGGGATCGGCGCCCTGTATGTCGTCTATCGGACGCGGATCCTTCAACAGATCGGGTTTCTCACGTGGCCCCGGGGAGCACAGTACCTCCTCATGGGTGTCCTCGCATTCGTACTCGTTCTGATCCTGATTTCCGTACTCGTACTGTTCTTTGTCTGGTGGGAACGCAAAATCGCAGGACATATTCAGAACCGGTACGGTCCGATGGAAACAGGTGCGTACGGACTCCTGCAGACGATCGCTGACGGGTTAAAACTCTTTGTCAAGGAAGACATCATTCCCGCGGGTGCGGATCCGATCCTGTTCACACTGGCGCCGGGGATCATTATCGCCGCCGCGTTTGCCGCGTATGCTGCCATTCCGTTTTCGGAACATCTCGTCGTGGCGCGGATGAACATCGGACTGCTGTGGATCGTGGCGATGGGGTCCCTGGTGGTGATCGGCATTCTCATGGCCGGATGGGCGCAGAACAACAAATGGGGCCTGTTCGGTGGCATGCGTTCGGCGGCGCAGGTGATCAGTTACGAGATCCCCGGTGGACTCGCGCTGCTGTCCGCACTGACCCTTGTCGGTTCCCTGGATCTGGTGGACATTGCCCGTGCACAGAGTGGGGGACGGTGGCTGCTCTGGTCCAGTCCGTTTTCGGTCGTTGCGTTTATCATTTATTACATTGCATCGCTTGCGGAGACGAACCGCACGCCGTTTGACCTGCCGGAGGCGGAATCCGAACTCGTGGCCGGTTATTTTACGGAGTATTCCGGCATTCGGTTTTCAATGTTCATGCTCGCCGAATATGCGAACATGTTTGCTGTTTCCGCGCTGGCCACGATCGTGTTTCTCGGCGCCTGGCATGGACCGTGGTTACCTGCGCCGGTATGGTTTGTGCTGAAGGTATTCACACTGGTTTTCATCATGATGCTCGTACGGTGGACATTTCCGCGGTTTCGTGTGGACCAGTTGATGGTCTTCTGCTGGAAATTCCTGATTCCTCTGGGGTTTGTCTGCTTATTTGGCAACGCCCTGTGGGCGCTGTGGTTCGGGTGATAAGACTTATGGGTCCTATAGGTCCTATAGGACGTATAGGACCTATACTGAGGTGCAGCCATGGTCGATATCTGGTTGGAACGGGTGCTGTTTTACAGCCTGGCGGCAATCACTATCGGATCGGCGCTGGTCGTCACGTTCGGTCGCAATCTCGTGCGTTCCGCGTTTGCCCTGTTTTTCACACTGATGGGCATGGCCGCGATATTCATTTACCTCGCGGCCGACTTCGTGGCGATCATGCAAATTTTTGTCTATATCGGGGGTATCCTGGTTCTCATTCTGTTCGGAATCTGGCTGACGCATCGGATCATCGATCTGGATATTCGTGCCGGGCGCGTGCAACTCGTTCCCGGTGTCACGCTCGGCCTGGTATTGCTGCTGGTGCTGTGGATGGCCATTCGCAGTTTCGCACTGCTTGACCGGGTCCCCGCAGGGTATATCGCCACGTCCAGAGGTATCGGGCGTCTGTTGCTGACCACGTATTTATTGCCCTTTGAAATCGCGTCCGTTGCGCTGCTCGTAGCGCTGGTGGGCGCCATTGTCATCGGGCGTAAAGAGGTCGAACGATGACGGCGATCACCTTACCGGAGATTCTCATCGTCGGTGCCATTCTGTTTGTACTCGGGCTGATCGCGATCTTTACGCGTCGCAATGCGATCGGCATTCTCATGGGCGTCGAACTCGTGTTGAATTCAGCGAATCTCAATTTCATCGGTTTTGCGCGGTTTCAGGGACTGGACTTACACGCCCATGTGGTGGTGCTCTTTGTGATTCTGCTCGCGGCCATTGAAGCAGCCGTGTTCCTGGCCATCTGTCTGGCCATCTTTCGCAACTTCCGGGACATTGCAGCCGATCGGTTGCACGATCTGCGCGGCTGAACGGTGGATGTCTGCATCCTCCGGGGTGCAGGCCGGCAGGTGATCCACACGCGTGCAGGGGGGATCCATGATCGAAACAGTGGTGCAGACCTTTGCGACCACCGCACAAACGTCGCTGGCCTATTTCTGGCCGGAGATCATCCTGACCGTGGGCATTCTCGTGCTGATCGTTCTGGAACTCGCGCGTTCTGACGCGTGGAAATCGCGGTGGCTTCCCGGGATCACCGGGATCGTGGTCATCGGCGCAATGGCAGCAGCAGCGGTTTTACTCCGTACGCCTCCGCAGACGCTCTTCGGGGGTATGCTCGTTGTGGACCCGTTCGCATCCGCATTGAAGGTCCTGATCGGGGTCGCGTTTTTGTTCACCCTGATCGTGTCGGTGCGCAATGTGGAACTGCGCGAGTACGGAGTCGGAGAGTACACGCTGATCCTGCTGGGACTGTACCTCGGATGCATGCTGCTTGTGAGTGCGGCACATTTCCTGATGATCGTGCTTGCGCTGGAGATGGTCAGTATCCCGTCTTATCTGCTCGTGGCATATCGAAAGACCCATCGCCCGTCGGTGGAAGCGGCCATGAAGTATATCGTATTCGGCGCGGCCGCAACGGGGAGTATGCTGTATGCGATCAGCTGGATCTACGGACTGACCGGTGCACTGTATCTCCCTGACGTCGCGCAACGGCTGCACGCGCAGGCGACTGCCGGTACGTTTCCCGCCGGCTGGGTCGTGATCATGGTCCTGCTCGTCGCCGGGATTGCCTTCAAGATCTCCGCCGTACCGTTTCACTTCTGGGCACCGGACGCGTACCAGGGTGCGGCGACGCCAATTTCCGCGCTGTTGACCGTGGCGCCCAAGGCCGCCGGATTCGGCATGCTGATTCGTATATTCTATCAGGGGTTTTCCGTTTATAACCCGGACAGCGGCACCTGGGAAGCCATCGCCGGTCTGCAGTGGCCGATCATGTTGAGCATTCTCGCGGTGGCAACGATGACCTGGGGCAACGTGGTCGCCATCTGGCAGAAGAACATCAAACGCATGCTCGCCTATTCGAGTATCGCGCATGCGGGATACATGCTGATGGCCGTGCTTACGGGAACGCGCGAGGGACTGCAGGCACTGCTGTTTTATATTGCTGCCTACACCATTATGAACCTGGGTGCGTTTTATGTAGTCATCGCCATGGCCGACATCACGGATCACTATGAAACATTCCGCGCCTACTACGGACTCGCGCGTCGTCATCCCGGTCTTGCCTGGATGATGGCGTTCTTTCTGTTATCCCTTGCGGGGATTCCCCCATTTATCGGATTTTTCGGAAAGTTCTTTCTATTTGCGGCGGCCATTCGTGCGGGCTGGACCTGGCTTGCCGTCCTTGCGGTGATCAACAGTGCAATTTCACTGTTTTATTATGTATACGTCATCAAGAACATGATCATCGAGTCCCCTGGCGAATACCGGCCGCAATTCCGCTGGGGACCGGCGTATCGGGTCGTGCAGGCACTCGCTGTCCTTGTATTCCTGCTCGGGGTTCTGTTTGCACCGATCTACGGGTGGTCCGACCGTCATGCCACATTGAACGTCCATCCGGCACCGTTACTGGAACCGACACAGATTGCCCGCATGGAATGACCGCTTGATACGCCGTCACGTGCCATCCAGGGGGAACGGCATGGCGATCACCATCGATTTAACGGATCGGGTGGCGCTTGTGGCCGCCGCCAGTCAGGGCATCGGCCGGGCCGTGGCCGAACGGTTGACCGCAGCGGGGGCGGAAGTGGCCATCTGTAGCCGCAATTTACAGCACCTGCAGGAAGCGCAGCAGTGGATTCAGGCGCGCACCGGCCGACTGGTACGGATTGACGTGGTGGATGTCACGGATGCGGACGGCGTACAGCGCTGGGTCGACGCGCTGGGTCAGCACTACGGACATATCGATATCGTCGTCGCGAATGCGGGCGGGCCCCCGGCGGGAACCTTTGCAGATCTCACACTCGATCAATGGGATGCGGCCTATCGGTTGACCTTCCGCAGCGTGGTTCATCTCGCACGGGCGAGTATACCGTGGAT
>CAZIRO010000024.1:0-23152 GCA_964541595.1 uncultured Acidobacteriota bacterium | reverse complement strand
GGTGGAGGGTCTGGATATGGAATGTCCTCCTGGTGGGTATGGGCATCGTATGGGGACCGATCGGATGGGCCGCACGGGAATGGTGCCGCACGCACCCGGACGTTCAGCGTGCGCTGGATACGCTGGCCGAATGGCGTGAACACTGGACCCGAGAAGAACGGATCCGGTACCTGCTCCCCTTTCTCTCCCGGTATCCGCTTGATCCCTTCCTGCACCGCGCATACCAGGATCTGTTTGATCCGCTGTCTGACGCGTGGGACCGGATGGTTCAGCAATACGCACAGTTTCTGCAACAGCAACCGGCAAATCCTCTGTACATGTACCTGTACGCACGGGCGATCATGCATCTGGATCCGGAACGAGCGACCACACTGTTGAAACGTGCACTGACCATCGATCCGGACTTTCCCTGGGCACATCTGGCCCTGGCCTACCGATATGCATACATCGAACCAACACACCCGAACAGGGCCGCCGTACATGCCCGACGAATCCTGGAACTCTGCACGGACCTGCCGGACGGGTACGCATACGCCGAATTCGTTCAGGATAAGGCTTTCCTCCGCCAGTTGATCCGGAACGTCCGCGCTCAACTCGATGCAGGTCAAACACCGTTTGCTCCGGAACTCTATGCGGAACTCTGGGCACTGGAATTCCGGATCACGCCCCCCCGGGAACACGCGGCGGTCCGTGCACGGGTGCGCCGCGATGTGCAACGTATTCGTGCGATGCATCGACCGCATGATCCCCGCTGGCTGCACACGCTGGAAACGGGCTATAAGATCCTCGGGGATGACGCGAACATTCGCTGGGTCGAGGATCAATTCATTGCCCGCTTTCCGCGCACGGGGTTTTCCATTGTGTACCAGCGCTGGCGGGCCGCCCATCCGGAACCCGCACCGGATGCGGATGCGACCGTATGGCGGGCATACCGTCGGGAACTTCTGAATGCACTCGATCGGTGGGTCAAGCGGTTTCCGACCGTACCGTACGTATGGTACCTGCGCCTGAGTACGATGATGTCTCTGCCGGATGTTCCTCCGGAAGACATTCGCCATACCGTGGAACGCACCATTCGGATTTACGAAGCACGCGAGCCGGAGTCTCTATCCAGCGTGCTGCTGACCGCGGCCCACGCACTGCTGGCGGCAAATACAGACCTGGAACGGATTCCGGAAATGCTGGACCGCTGTATTGACATATACCGAACACGGATCGCGCACATGCTTGCGCGCCTGCAAGATGCAACGGAACAGCGGAGGTTCCGATACCGTTTGCTGGATCGTGAGTGGGAAACGTTGCGCCTTCGACTGCGGGTGTACCGGCGACTTGCACGACGCGCGGATATCCAGCGCACAATGACCGCAATGGCTGATTTCCTGGCCAGACACCAACCGGAACCGGACGCCCCGGAGGAGATCAGAGAGAAGTATCGATTTCGGGAACGTGCATACTGGTGGGAACGCGCGAAGATTGCCGAGGACGAGGGTCGGCCTCTGGACGCACTGGCTTTTTACAGACGGGCGCTGCTTCTGATGCCCCGGGAGTACCTGCAAAATCCCGATAGTCGGGCCGTACGCACGGTACGGCAACTCTGGTACGCACTCGGCGGTTCGGACGCCGGATGGAGCGCCTGGCTGGAGGGTGTCATACAGCAGGCTGCGGCGACACCGGCAGAAACCGCGGCCACCGGCGATACGACCGCATGGGAACCGAAATCCATTCCCCTGCCGCCGTTCACCCTGCGGGATCTGCACGGCCGCACGTGGACACTCGATGACTTCCGGGGAAGGACCGTGTTCATCACCGCCTGGGCGACATGGTGCGGTTCCTGCCGGGAAGAATTGCCCTACATACAACAACTACACGAACACCTCAGGGATCGCCCGGACGTACTTCTGGTCGCGTTCAATATTGATGACAATATCGGTCTGGTCGCACCGTTCATGAAAAAACACGCATATACGTTTCCGGTACTCTTTGCCAAATCGTACTTCGACCGGGTGGCCCCGGATCCGGCGATCCCGCAGTCGTGGATCATCGATGCCAGAGGGATCCTGCGCCGGTTCCGCATCGGTTTCAGCGCCGATGGAGACACATGGATACGGGAAGTATTGCACGTTATCGAAACCGTGGTGAAGGAAGGAGAGACGAAATGAGAGGAAACCGTGGATGATGCATTGCCGGTTCCAGCACCCGGGGTTGCGCCAGACGATCGCTGTCGTACAATAGGACCGATGCGCCCCCCGGAGGCCACACCGTGAGCGTCTGGTATATGCCCCCGTTCGATCTCGTCATGCCGAGGGATCTCGACGCGGCCCTGCATCATCTGGCAAGCTGGGCATCCGAAACCCGGATCATCGCCGGAGGCACCGATCTGCTGCCCAGCATGCGAATGCGGTTGTTCGAACCGAAATACGTGTTGAGCATCCGCCACTTGCCGGAACTCCGGCATATCGAGACGGACGATGACTGGCTGCGTATCGGCAGCGGTGTGACGTTGAACGTGCTCTGTCAGCACCCCGTGATCGCTCGAGATTTCCCGGCCATTTGCAAGACGGCCGGCACCGTGGCTGCCCCGAACATTCGCAATATGGGTACGATCGGCGGCAACATCCTCCTGGATACGCGCTGTCACTGGTATAATCAATCGTATTTCTGGCGAAAGGGGATCGGGTTCTGCCTGAAAAAAGACGGAACCGTCTGCCATGTAGCCCCCGGGGGTCGTCAGTGCTGGGCGGCCTATTCCGGAGACACTGCAGCGGCACTCATGCCGCTGGATGCCCACCTGCGACTGGTGTCCCCACGGGGGGAACGTACCGTGCCGATGCGGAACTTTTTCGTCAACGATGGCCAAAAACGGCATATCCTGCAACCGGATGAACTCCTCGCCGAAATCCTGGTCCCCCGTGCCATGGCCGGATACCGTGCGCAGTATTTCAAGTTCCGCATCCGGAAATCGGTAGACTATCCGCTGGTCGGCGTATGTGTTCTCGTACGTCGTCACAACGGCCGCTGTATGGACGCGCGTATCGGTTTGACAGCGGTGGCGCCCTGTCCCCGGGCGTGGACAGTACCGCGAGAATGGCTGGAAGACGCACCGGAAGAATGGATCCCGCGCGCGGTCGACACGGTCGCCCGACTGGCCAAACCGCTGCGTACCAGTCTACTCGTCCGACCCGACTATCGCCGTCACCTCGTGCGCGTGTACACCCGCCGCGGTCTGGAAGCCTTAACGAATACCGGATGAATCCACCGGCTTATCGATGGGTTTCCTTTCTGGCGACGACACGCCACTCTTCCACCATCAATGCGGGCAAATCGTCCGTATGCCAGTGGACCACCCCGCGGATCTCAACGATTTTCTTTTGATCGGCGAGAGTTTTCCACCGTTTGATGATTTTCGAAGCCCCCTGTGCATCGTTGCGATTCGATGCGATCAGCAGGAACGTGATCGGAGCACCGCGCACCCGCAGGACCCACCGGGTGTTTTCACTGGCCACACGGCCGAGTACAGTGACGCGTATCTGCCGCAAGGTGAACCCCGCCTTACGCACGGCTGTACGTATGGCATCCAGATCCGGTGCCGCGTCCGGTTCGAACTGCAAAATGACCCGACCCTCGTTGAGACGGATGTCGATGTGCTGAACGCCGTCGAGCCTTTTTAATTTCTTTTCCAGACCGTACGCGCAGAACGCGCAGGCCAGACCGTCCACACGCAATTCAATGCGCGGCATCTCCGCGCGCGCCGATCGTGGTAGCACCACCAGTAGCAGAAATACCCCGACGGTGCCCCGGATCCAATGCCTGAACAGATGTCGCCACATGGGTGTCTTCCTCACAAAGCGTTTACAGATGTAATTCCACGGCCAGGGCCACGCGCAGATCCGGACCTGCTGACATCCCGCCCGGACGGCGCCAGATCGGGATCTGGACGCCACCCTTGACCGCGACGTTTCGATAGGTGAAAAACACGCCCGGCGCCAGCCAGACCGTACGGCGCAGGGGACCCGAGATCGATTGACCACGGACCCGGGATGGCCACTGCTGAACGAAATTGATTTCAAGCAACACGACCAGATCCGGTTGCCAGTATTCGGTCAACCAGGGTCGAATGCCGCCGGCGACATCCAGGGCCAGGACGGAACCGGCCCGTCGTCCTCCCTGACCGGTTGTGTTATAGCGGAATCGAACATCGCCGAAATAGTACCACCGGCGGGATTCTCGTGCGGCCGCCAGACCGATAAGAAAATCCGTTGAACCACTTCCCAGTCGAGGTTCAACAGACGCACTGCCCGTCGGAAACTTGATCCCGAACAACACGGCTGCCGAATCCTGAATACCCGGCAGATCCCGACGCCAGAACCGGTACTTTACGCGGACAGTCACATCTCCCAGTCCGGATGATGACTGTCGCAACTGTGCCTCCTCAAACGTCTGACCCAGGAACGCGGGCACGGCCAGCGTAACCGCCAGATTGTCCGTCCAGCCGTAGAGGATCTCCAGATGCAGCGCCTGGACCCGCTCGCGTTCATCCGGATCGGTCTTCCGTTCATGTTCAAATTCAAGTTCGATCCCGACGCCACCCTGAAAAATCGTGTGCGGTCCCAATCCGAAAATGGGTTCATGCGCATATGCATGCGCAAGGAATATCCATCCACATGCGACGACACCCAGACCGACCCATGTGCCTTTTTGCAATCCGTGTGCGCGCAATCGCTTCATCGGATGTCCACTCCGGCCCAACCTTTCGGCATTGATGTTCGATGGAACTCAAAATTAATCCTGGAGCATGGTCCAGGATCAATTGGATTCAGGTCCCGGGTCTCGGGTGGCAGGTCTCCGGGACGGGAGACGGAAGACAGGGGACGGGGCATCCCATGGGTCGGGGACATCGCATGGCCGCATGGGCACCCATGATGTCCTGAGATCGGGACAGGAAATGGGACAGGGGACCCACCGGATCCACAGGTGTGCCGGTGGCCACAGGTCTCAGGCTTCAGGTCTCGGGTGTCAGGTCTCGAGGGACAAGGAAATGCCATTGGACTCCCCGCGGGACTTTGCATAAGATGAAAATGTAGACGTTTGTCCCTGCTGTGGAGATCGGCTGTGCAGGAATGGACGATCGGTCAACTGGCGCGGCAGACGGGGGTATCGGTGGATACGATTCGGTACTATGAACGGCGTGGTTTGCTGCGTCCTCACCGCCGACGTCCCACGCTACACGGTCCGGGGTATCGCCTGTACAATGAGGACGCCGTGCGCCGCCTGCGGTTCATCAAGCGGGCACAACGGCTCGGGTTTTCCCTGCGCGAAATCCGGGAACTGCTGGAACTCCGTCTGGATCCGCAGGCAGACCGGCGTGAGGTCCAGCGCCGCATTGAACACAAAGTACAGACCATCGATACCAAAATCCGGGAACTCCGGCGGTTGCGGCATGCGCTGATACGCATCCGGAGACGGTGTCAGGGACCCGGTCCCGTATGTGCATGTCCAATTCTGGACGCCCTGGAAAGTGCGGACGAATGATGAAAACTGGCCGATCCGTGTGTAGTGCGGGATGACTGACGCTTCCCCGGTGTTCCGAATCTATTCGCTATCCACAATGCACCATCCGAAATTCGAAATCTGCAATTTCCCATTACATTCCCGTCCACACGGGATACTGCCAGTATCTGGGACGACGTCCCGCACCGATCCGGATGCGGGCGGTTTCCGCAGGCAGTGTTACGGTCCATGCATAGCGTCGTACCAGTACTCGACGAAATCTTGCACAGTGCGTCACACGTGTCAGCACCCGCCCCGCGGAATCAAGCGCCTGCACAGTGATCCAGTAACACCGTTGCGGATACGTGACTGCATACGGGCGAATGGCGCGCAGATGGACTCGCCAGCGATCCGGACCCTCGCGTACCGCACGAGCACGGAACTCTCTGAAATCCACAGTATCCCGGAGCACGCGCAACGGGACGGGCGGCCGCCGCAGGACACGATGGCGATCGTCTCTGTGCACCAGCCGGAATCCGCGGCTCAACAACACACGCTGCTGTGCTTCACACAGATACCCACGCTGGACGAATCGATACACGTGACAATGGATGATGACAACGTGCACGCCGATCGCATCCAGCACGTCCAGACGCAACCGGTCCAGTACATCGGCCCGGCGCAGCAATGCGGGAATCGCCGGTGTGAATGCTCCCCAGCCCTCTACGGTGCGATACCGCCCGTCGATGGCGCGAATCATCGTATCCAGCAGGTTCGGCCACTGCGGGTAATCGTAGCGCGCCATCGGCAATTCCAGCACGATATCGCCCGGACGGGTCCAGTCGGCGCGGCCGGACTCAATCATTGAACCGGCGACCATACGTGGCGTGTATCGCGCGTCCGTCAGGAAGAACACACCGATTCCCCCGGCGAGTCCGACCATGCACAACGCCCGGGTTTTCGGATCTGAACATTGCCGCCGCAGCCGCTCGAGGCCGTATCCGGCGATAATTGCCGCCGGGACCGTGGCGAGATAATACCACCGCTGAGGCACCCGAATGGCCCGAAGCATGGGCACCTGCATGGCCCATGTGTAGATCCGATTGATCCATCCGGTCTGTGTATCCGTCCACCGGATCCAGGGACCCATCATGGCGGTGAGACATAATCCCGTCGCCAGTGTGGCAAATCGTACCGTACGGGAGCGCTGCTGCCACAGTCCCAGGATCCAGAGACCCAGGAAGATCCAGCCGGGAAACGCCCGGACGACCAGATGGGCCCGGATCCATTCCCGTACATCCGACGGCAAACGCGCATGCCAGAACGAACCGGGCGGTGGCGTGACCCATGCGAGTGCCGCTGCCGTGTACAGTCGCCTTACCGGTGGCACGTATCCGGACCACTGCTGAATCCGGCGATACGGTGTGGCCCACCACCATAGCATACCGCTCCAGAACAGTGCAGCGAGCACGCACCCCCAGCGCCAGCGCTGATCCCGACGTTGCCACCAGGTCCAGAGAAACAAAATGCCAACAATGAGACCGCCGTATACCGTCCAGTAGACGTTGAAGAAGAACTGCAGGGCCAGTGCACCCAGCGCGATCCAGGCGTACCGCACACGGCCGGATCGATATGCACGCACCATCAGTGCCAGTGCAAGGATCCAGGGAGCGTCCCAGGCGATCTGCTGATGCACATATGCGATGGCCACCCGCGAGTAATTGAACCCGTGCAGCACCCCCACGACCAGGGCGACCGGATAGGACAACCCGAGCATGCGCCCCAGGAAGATCACTGTGGCGATACTCGTCGCATGCGCCAGCCACAGACCCACCGTGAAAATGACTTCGGCAGGCGCGTGACAGAACGGCCCCAGAAGTACACCCGGTCCGATCAGGTTCTCGGTGAAAAACGTCACCCAGCGGTAGGGATGAAAGAACGGTGGATGTGCGAATTGAAAATGACCTTGCGCGATATTGCATGCATGCCACTTCAAAAGTGCAGCGATAAGCAATGCATCGCCCCGAACCCGGATCCACATTCGTCCGGGGACAAGTCCCTGCATCCAGCCGTAAATGACGGGAATGATCAGCGGTACCACGATATACTGGACCAGCCGAACCCACATGCGCCGCGCATACAATCCGGCCATCCATCGCATACCCGTATACTCATGCATGCATCAGCACGTGAATCCGCGCATCCCACAGAACGGATCGGTGGAGCCACATGCGGTCCTATCCTACCGATCGATGCCCGGATCGCCACCGCAGGAACCGACCGAGCACGATGCCGGCAACAAACGCCAGGACCAGCGCGATACTCTCCATACCAACGGGTACGACGGCAGCCGTGTTCGCTCCGTTCCGACATACGATCGCAGCGAGTTCCTCTGCACGAATTTGCGTCATTTTCGGAATATCCTGAAGGCCGTAGACACAGATCTCACCGGTTTTTAAGGCGCAGAACTGCTCACGCGGACAGTGTTTCAGGATACGTGGTCGCACTCCTTTGCCGCACCGTGCGTCGTTCCCCTGCAGCACCCGGATCACAATATCCGGGTATTTTGTAAGGACTTCGGGCATGAAAAACCTCCAGGTATTCGGACGATCGCGGCGTGTGATTAACCTCATCCACACTCCCAGCGTATGATGATGTGCACGGTATTGCAATCCGTGCACCCGGGATCGAGACCGGCAATGGGACACGGTGTGTCCCGATGGACCACGCGATATACTGCCGTAGTGGTGCATTTCTCAGATGAGGAGTGTTTTGAATACGGTGCGGGCATGGTCCGACATGTTGTCGTGGATGCGCGGGATGACCGTGTCTGCAGGTGCTGTCTGCGGGTCGTGGCGTCACGGAAACGGCGGGTCCGGGGCTGCAGAAATACTGTGGGGGCGAGCGCACCCGAAAGTCGTCCATCCCCAGGTGCGTGTGCACGTACGTACACGTACGTATGCCTGGCTTCGATGGACACGAATCTGGACGATCGTGCGGACCCTGGATCTGCCGAACCGAGCGGGATGTGGACGTCCGTATGGAGATCGAGGCGGCGTTCACTGCCCCGATCTGTGGGATATCGCCGGTGTGACCCGGAGGTTCAACCGGACCTTCCGGCGCTGTCGGCCGTCCGTGGCATACACGTCCACAACATATGCACCCGCCGGGACGTCCACATCAACGCCGATGGTCAGCCCGACCGGAGTTCCCGGTCCGCCCGTAACCGGCGCGGGATTCGGAAAGAAACGGCACCGTATCCCCGGAACACCGGATCCACACTCCCACCGGATCACCCCATGATACCCCAGGAACGACACACCCGTACACGTGGTATGGACGACCGTCCCCGCACGCCCTTCCAGTTGCCAGGGACTGCAGAGAATCCCGAAATCGGGAAGGGGTTGCCGACACCGCGTACAGATATCGTCTGGCGCGGTGGCCTTACCCAGCGGGACTGTCCACTCGGATTGGCCGGTATGCATATCGTCCGTGACCTGCAATGCCATGCGCAGCTCCCGGGAACACGTGGCCATGGGGTCGACGTGCAGGCGGAAAAAGTCCGGCAACGACGTGCGTGCCGTCCCGGGCGGTATGGGAGTCCACGTCGACCGTGCATCCAGAACGGTCAGCTCCGGCGATACCGCAGACAGGTAACCCTGAAGCCGGTTCGTGAACTGTCCCGTGAGATTGATGAGTTCCGTATCCATCAATGCGTATTCCCCAGGTTCCAGCACGCCATTGCCATCCCCGTCACCGCCGCCCGGGCAGACATCGACCATGACGACATCACGAACCGGTAACAGCCCGGAAGTGCCACTGCAAACCGGGGTAAACCGAGAAGAGGACGGATTCCCGGTCAGCACCGCGTCCGCAACCGGTACCGACACTTCCGATACGGACCCGGCGCCACCGGCCGGATTGAGCGGAACGGTCACAGAACGAATGCGGGCCAGATCCACGGCGTGACAGTCCGCTCCCGGCCATCCGGCACCGTCCAGACGGGCCACGACCTCGCCGGAGCGAAACATACCCGCTGCGATCACGCGATCGCCCGCCAGGGGAATGACCGTATGGAACTCCGATATCACGTCACCGTCATACCGACGGCTGAGCAACACTTCTCCGCGCGCATCCAGTCGCCCCACCCATCCCGAAGTCCACGGATCGATCGGATCATGCTGTAGCACACCGAATACGAGCAGATCTCCATTTGCAAGAGCCACGATCGGTACAGAATACGCTGCAGGAATGTACATCATCGGGCCGTAACGTCGATACCAGACCACATCACCGTTCGCGTGGATCCGCAACACCTGAAGCCACACCCTGCTGCCCATCCATGTCCACCCGGCAACGGCCAGTCCGCCGTCCGGTGTGCGTGCACCCCGCAGGAATTGTACCGTCGGTGTCGCCCATGCTCTTTGCCAGATGAGACTGCCGTCTGCACGTATCCGGGCGATCCACACCCGTGTACGGGATGCAGGCCCCATGACGTAGAACTGGTCATCACCGGCAGCAACGATGGCATGGGTGGCCTCCACGCCGTTCCATATACGCTGCCACTGCACCACACCGTCCCGCGTGAACCGTATTACCCACGCGGATGTGCCCACCCGTCCGACACCCAGATAGTCCCCATCCGGAGTTACGGCCACGTCGAACAACACTTCATCCCCATCTCTTTCCAGAACTTTTGCCCAGAGCAACTGTCCGTCCGAATGGATCCGGCCGATCAGTGCCCTCCGGGTGCCGTCCCCGTAAACCGCACCGACGAACACGATTCCGCCCTGACCGTCCGGTGCGATCCCATACGGCCAGACACTTTCCACGCCACTGGCAGATACCAGAACATTCCAGCGCAGTTCGCCCTCCGGTGAAAACTTTCCGAACCACATCTTTGTATTACCGGCAGTCACACCGGGGAGCACATACAGAATATGGCCCGCTGCCAGGTAGAATGCGTCATCCTGCAGAACAATTCCTTTTGTGAAGAACAGACGCCAGTATACCGCAGTGCGCGTATCTGCCCGAAGCCAGACCTCCGGAGTTTGCAGACGGGAATTCGCGTACAGTCCAGCACTCCCGCAGGCAATGAGGACCCCGATGATCCCCCATCGCCGGAGGCTCCATGGTGCCACCCTCCGGCACCGCATGACGCACCTCCGCAGCGTACGTTTTGCCACACGACCGGGCTTCTGGAAAACGATTTTACACAATCCGATTTAAGATTGAAACGATTGCTTCCCACGAAATATGGTCATTGCTACTTCTTTCATTGCAACCCCATTCCCCGATGAAAGCACCGGCGGTGCACCTTTCCCCCTGCGGCCGGTAATCCACAATCCCTGTGTCGATGGAAAAACGGGTATGGTAGCGCCGTACCTCTACACCATCATGCGACCCGGGATGCACCGACGGGTGGGCATGGGACGCATCGCTCATTCGGAACGTCGCAGATCGCGCTGCATGCGTTCAAATTCTTCTCTGGAGATCTCGCCCCGGGCGTAGCGTTCCCGCAGGATTTCCAGCGCCCGGTCCCGTTGCGACGTATCCGTTGATCGGGGCGGCGGACCCTGGCCAATCCACCGAACGATCCAGACAGCCACTACGATGAACCCGATGAACACGGCCAGGGAGATCAGCCACATCCAGGGTCCCATCCAGAATCCATGGTTCCACATCATGGCCTCCGACAGGTACACCCCGTCGAGATCCGGCCAGGATGTCGATGGGGTGTCCAATATCCCGGTTTCCCGGGTGTACACAGGAAACCGGGACGTAACAGGGTTAATGTTCCGGTTGCGATTCCGTTTTCTCCTCAGAGCGCATCGGCATGGACTGCATGAGCTCGTGCATGAGTCGCATGATTTCAGCCTTCTTCTGGATGCGTTCGATGACTTTTGGATCCTTCGCCTTCAATGTGATCTGCACACCGTCGCGTGTGGGTTTGACCTCAACCTGGACACCGGACTCGCGCATCGGGCAGAACATCATGTGCATCTGCACCATCATTGATTGCCGGTGCATCCGTTGCATCATGGGCATGTGCTGGGACATGGCCGGTGTCTTTTTGTGCATATGTTCCATGGACACTTCCTGCGGATTTGCGGCACTCGCCTGGACAGCCAGAACGATCCCGGCGATCATCCAGACAGTCACGATGAAATGAAATCCGTTCGGTCGTTTCATTGTGCAACCTCCTTCTGGTGCAACGTGTTATTTACGTAGCATCCGGGCGTTGATCGCGACGATGACAGTACTCAGAGACATCAACACCGCACCCATCGCGGGACTCAACAGGATTCCCTGCGCAGCCAGCACCCCTGCTGCAAGCGGGATGGCCACGGCGTTGTATCCCGTCGCCCAGATGAGGTTCTGGACCATCTTTGCATAGGTCTTCCGGGACAACCGAATGACGTCCGCCACGTCACGCGGGTCGTTCCGCACGAGGATGATGTCCGCACTTTCGATGGCCACATCGGTACCGGCGCCGATAGCGATACCGACATCCGCCTGCACGAGTGCCGGTGCATCGTTGATCCCGTCACCGACCATGGCCACGGTCAGGCCACGTGCCTGCAACCGTTGAATCGTTGCTGCTTTCTCATGTGGCAGGACCTCCGCAAAGTATTCATCCAGACCGAGTTCCCGTGCCACCCAGGCGGCGACTTTCTGATTGTCACCCGTGAGCATCATCACCTGGATACCCATGGCATGCAGGCGGCGGACGGCTTCCCGGGATTCCGGACGCACCATATCCGCGAGGGCAATGGCACCGACGGGCCGACCGTCGATCATGACGAACACTACGGTTTTTCCGGCATCCATGGCGGCGGCAACGTCCGGATGGGAGACCGTGATCGCGTGTTCCCGCAGGTACCCGGGACTGACGACGCGCACGGTCTGACCGTTGACCTCGCCCTCGGCACCACGTCCGGGGATCGCCCGCACGTTTGTCGCCGGCAACAGCGCAATCTGACGTTCTTCTGCCTCCCGGCGAATGCCGGCGGCCAGTGGGTGTTCCGAATGCTGCTCGATGGATGCAGCCAGCTGCAGTACCGTTTGCACATCATATCCGTCCGTGGGATTGAGCGGGATCACGTCGGTGACACCGAACATCCCCAGGGTCAACGTTCCGGTCTTGTCAAAAACGATGGCCTGTAACTGCCGTGCACGTTCAAACGCCGATCGGTCCCGGATCAGAAACCCGCTGGCGGCGGACAGAGCTGTGGACACCGCAACGACCAGTGGCACAGCGAGCCCCAGTGCGTGAGGACAGGTGATGACCATGACCGTGACCGTGCGTTCCAGGGCAAACGCGAAATCCCCCTGGATCGCAAGCCACACGACTAAGGTCACGGTTCCCGCCGTAATGGCGATCAGCGTTAACCAGAACGCTGCGCGATTGGCCAGATCCTGCGTCCGGGAACGGGTCTCCTGCGCTTCCCGGACCAGTCGGATCACCTGGGCCAGGTACGTATCCTCACCCGTCCGGGTGATCTCAACAGTCACGGCGGATTCACCATTGATGGCCCCGCCGATCACCGGATCACCGGGGCCTTTCTCCACGGGTCTGGACTCACCGGTCAACATGGCCTCGTTCATCGTGGTGCGTCCCTCGACGATCTGTCCGTCCGCCGGGACTTTCTCGCCAGGACGGATGAGTACCCGATCGCCAGGACGCAGTTCCGTAACCGGAACGTCTTCCACACGTCCATCCGGATACACACGGTGCGCCTCGCTGGGCATCAGCCGCACCAGCGCTTCCAGCGCACGGGATGCCCCGAGCACGGACCGCATCTCGATCCAGTGCCCCAGGAGCATGATGTCAATCAGTGTGGCGAGTTCCCAGAAGAAGACTTTCCCGGATACACCGAATACGACGACCGTGCTGTAGCCGAATGCGACGGTAATTGCCAGGGCGATGAGCGTCATCATGCCCGGTTGTCGTTTCCGTATCTCCCGGACGATGCCCTGGAGAAACGGCCAGCCCCCATAGAGATACACCGCCGCAGAAAGCGCCCAGAGTACGAACATTTGACCGGGGAACACCACCCCGGTCCAGCCAAGCCATCCCCGAATCATCGGCGATAGCAGCAGAATCGGCACGGTGATGGCCAGACTGATCCAGAACCGGCGCTGAAAGTCTCGCATCATATGGCGGTGATGATCCGCATGGTGCGCATGGGGATGCGCTTCGGAATGCGCGCGCCCGGATTTCCGGGGCGGCTGCACGCCATGGTCATGGTGGGCATGGTGCGCGGCGCCATGTTCCATATGTCCCGAATGGGATGAATGGTCATGTGGCATGATATCCCTCCTCAAGACAGCACGGCATTGAAGTATCATCCGAATCGTGGAAACGTTGCGTACGGCTGGACCGACGATTCCACGGCCGGATGAGTTCCCGTGACTGTTGCGTGCGCTGACCGGGGGTAATCACCGGCCGGCCGGATTCGTATATGCGCATTTTTGAACCGCTTTTGCCGCACACTGTTGCAGCCTCCGGATCTGATTCATTCCCGGGGACTGCGACGCATACGCATCATCGGCATCCCACCCATCCGCCAGGCGTGGACGGCTTCCATGTCAATGCGCATGGCCAGGATTTCTTCCCCGATGAGTCCCATCATGCCGGCCGGCTTCCGTCCGCGCTGGAGCGACCGCACGTACGTGGCAATCCCCCAGAGTTGTTCCGGTGTCAACGCATTCGCGTAGGACGGCATCGGTGTACCATCGCGACCCGTGAGAATGGTCCAGGCGATGGCTTCCACGTTCTCGCCCTGTTTATAGGGCACCAGCGTCAGATCCGGCATAACCACGGGAAATCCACGTCGGTCCTTCAGGTTCGGGACGGCCGGACCATCGCCGCGCCCTTCCGGACCGTGGCACTGGACACATCCGGCCTTTGTATACCACTCCCGACCGATGCGCAGCAATTCGCGTGTGGACAAATTCGGTCTCGGCGGCAGCGACAGCGGTTGGACAGGTTGTTGCGTCTCCGCAAATACCGGCGATAGGCGCTTCAGATACCGCACGAGTCCCCACCGTTCAGCCTCGCTGAGATGCAACTGCGGCACCATTCCGGTACCGCGTACCCCAATCGTCAACGTGCGAAAGATATCCGCATCTGCAGGTGGCTGACCCGTGGGCGTCCGTTTGAACTTATACACACCGGCGCGGAAATCCGTGGGCCGTGTCCGGAACCGATCAGCAAATCGACCCTGACCGTCGCCGTTCACACCGTGGCAATCTGCGCAATAGGTACGATACAGTCGTTCTGCCGTGGCGCGATCTACGGGCCGTGCAGGTCCGGCACGTCTCCCACGGTGGCCGAACAGGCCACCACGCCGGCACATCATCGGCATGATCCCAACGAGCAGGGTCACGCCCAGGAACACGCCCCATATGCTCGATTTTTTTAAGATCCATTGCATGCATACGCTCCTGCGAAGTTCTATTCACATCATGCAGTGATCCTGCCGTGCAATCACACGTGCATACCAGTGGTCACTGCGCCATTCCACGTCGACCTCAACCACCTGACCGACGCGCAGATCCTGCGGACCACTGAGTCCGATAAAACGTGTATTCATGTCGTAATAGATCCGCGTACCGTGCATCCAGAACCAGCCGTTGCCCACGTCCATGATCATGCCGCACCACCGCTGGTCCGGCCCATGATGACCGTGACCGGGCATGGCTTCGATCTTTTCCGCTTCCATGGTCCGGTCGTCCAGCCAGCGCCCTTCTACTTCCAGGTGGACGCCCACATCGAGGTCCTGCGGTCCGCGCAGTCCTTCCCAAACCGTTCCGGACGTGTACCGAACCGCAAACCGCTCGCCGACCGCCTGGAGGGTGAATTGGCCGTTGCCCACGGCGATGACCATCCCGTGTAGTTCACCCGATTCACCGTGATGTGTATGCCGTTCTTCCACGGTACAGACACTCCCCTGGATACTCACGACGATATGTACCTCACCGGGCGCGTGCATCTCCAGGGTGCGTGTCGCCTGTGCTCCGTTCGGATGATGGAACACCAGGGTCCACTGCCCGGGCGGAATGCGTCGCAACTGAAACCGACCGTCATTGGCAATGGGTGCCGCCACATCGAGCCCCTGAACCCGTACCGTTCCCGCCGGCATCAACGGCGTGCCGCCAGCATCGATCCAGGTGGCAATGAGTCCGTATAGATCCACGTTGCCGCCCGGGGTGGGCACACCACCCGCGGGTACAGTCGGAGAAGATCCGCGGGTACACCTCTGGGTACCGCCCAGCACCAGAGCAAGCGCGAGTCCCCCGATGACGGTGGCCAGCCATCGATTCCGGTATGCCATGATCGCCTCCTGTCATGCCGGGGGGAAGCCCCCGTGAGGAGGCTTCCCCGGAACGTGTTCACGGTTGTTCCACTTTCTGGACGAATACCACCTTCCAGCCGTGTTTCTCGATCAGACGCCCGGTGACTTTCACCACCTCACCCGCGCGCTCACGTACGGCCGCATATGCTGCCGCGTTGTTGTGGTCCTCGTTCAACAGGTAGAGCGTGCCGTCTTCCGCGAGAATCGCCAGGGGGATTCCCTTCTTTGCACACTGAACCGCACACTTCTTGTGTTTCTTGCCCTTCGCACCGTGGGAAATGAAACACGCGCTGTCGAGCACTTCACCCTGGATGGTGATCGTCTTTTCCTGATCCGCTTTTCCATCTGCCAGTACGGTACCGTACAGTGGGAAACTCATCAGGACCAGCGCGATCACCGCAATGGTCCACGGCCTGGCATGTCGCATCGTCTCCTCCTCATGTGGAATCAGATTCAAAAGTCCAAAACACTGCAAGTACGGTTTACTGCACATTGCGGTGGTCCGTTGTCCACCCCTCCGGTTGCGGTGTGGGTGTTCCGGTGCCCAGCCGACCGTACACGCGATCGATACGATTCCGGATGGCCGGCCATGACCATCCCTTCGCCCGCAACGACTGCACATCCAGCACAATGCCCAGGCAGATGTTGCAGTGGAACGCGTGCATCCGCAGTCGCGGTGAATCTGCTGCCATCTCCGGTTCAACGAAACAGTCCGCCACATGCCGATGCCCCTGGCGATCGCAACCGCAGTAACAGGGAATCCACCGCAGATCTTCCGCATGCTGAACGGCGTATGCGTAAGCCATGCGTACAAACACCGGTGCCGTCGAAAGCCAGGGTTCGTTCAATTGCGGATACAGCGTTGTGCCCGAATCGCATTCGGATGCCGGGGTGTCGAAACCGCATGCGGACTCCTGCACTGGGGTGACCACGTTCCGTTTCGGTGTGCGCATTTCCCGCGCGATCCAGAGGCCGAGCACGCCGACGATGAGTCCGCCCGTCAATACGAACCATCGTCGCCATCGGTATCGGGAGCGTGTACGTGATCCAGACGGCATGATCGCCTCCGTATATTACGCAGTCGACGGTACGGGATGGAGTGGTGCCTTTGAACGAATCCGATACGCAGCGTCGACCGGAGTCACATATACCATTCCGTCTCCGGCCCATCCGGTGTGCGCGTGTTCCATAATGAGACGCACCACCCGGTCCACGTCCACATCCGCCACCACGATCTCCAGTTTGACGATTCTGGAATGCCGTTCGACGAATTCGATGGAGTACTTCACCCGTTCCGGATCACAGAGTTCACCCAGCGCGGCCACATCGATGATCGTCATGTTGGAAAATCCGGCGTCTTCCAGCGCGTGGACGACCGCATCGATCCTTTCCGGACGAATGTAGGCCTTGATTTCCTTCATGCTGCGTCCTCCTCCGGGGATGCGACGAGCATGCCTTTCCGACGCATCTCCCAGGATTTGTAGATCATGTAAATGGCCGGAATGATGATCAGGGTCATCACTGCCGAAGAAATCAGTCCCCCGACCATGGGTGCCGCGATCCGGCGCATGACGTCCGCGCCTGCACCGCGTGACCACATGAGCGGCAGCAATCCGATGGTCATCGTGGCGACGGTCATTGCCTTGGGACGCACGCGCATGACCGCGCCCTCGATGATGGCATCCATCAGATCACGAAGTGTACGCAGTCGCCCCTCGGTACGGTACCGGTCATAGGCTTCATCCAGATAGACGAGCATGACGACACCTGTCTGGGTGGCCACGCCCGCAAGCGCAATAATCCCGACCCAGACAGCGATCGAGAGGTTGTAGTCCAGCAGATACAGCAACCATACGGACCCCACGACTGCGAACGGAACCGAAAGCAGGACAATGAGCGTGTCGGCGATGTTCCGGAAATTGAAATAGAGCAGCATGAAAATGATGGCGAGCGTGATCGGGACCACGACTTTCAGCCGTTCGCGAATCCGCATCATGTATTCGTACTGTCCGGTCCACTGCAGGTAGTACCCCGCCGGCAGATCGAGTTGTTCCGCGACGACCCGTTTGGCCTCTTCCACGTAACTGCCGATATCCCGGCCTTCGATGTCGACATACACGTAGCCGACGAGTGAGCCGTTTTCGTCTTTGATCGCCGGCGGCCCCATAACCTTGCGGATCTCGGCGAGTTGTCCCAGCGGTACCTGTGCGCCGACCGGTGTGGGGACGAGCACACGTTTCAGTTGATCGAGGTCTTCCCGGAAACTGCGTCCGTAGCGGACATTGATGGGATAGCGTTCTCGACCCTCCACGGTGACGTCGATATTCATCCCGCCGATGGCGGTTTCCACAATGC
Source organism: uncultured Acidobacteriota bacterium (assembly GCA_964541595.1). Classification (GTDB taxonomy): domain Bacteria; phylum Acidobacteriota; class HRBIN11; order HRBIN11; family HRBIN11; genus CAZIRO01. Next base: position 4,949 of record CAZIRO010000024.1, on the reverse strand, counting down.
GCAGGACGTCTTCCACGTTCAGGCCATACCGTGCGATCTCACTCCGTTTCGGCTGGATGTCCAGGAAGTAGCCTCCCGTCACCCGTTCAGCATAGACACTGCGCGTACCGGGGATCGGTGTGAGAATGGCTTCCAGTTGTTCCCCGATCCGCTGAATGACCCTGAGGTCCGGTCCGAAGATTTTGATCCCGATCGGCGTGCGAATCCCGGTGGTCAGCATATCAATGCGGGCTTTAATCGGCATGGTCCACGCATTCGTCCAACCCGGGATCTGGCGCAGTGCCCGATCCATTGCGGCGATCAGTTTGTCCCACGTCATGCCGGGACGCCACTGATCGCGCGGTTTCAGCACCACCGTGGTTTCCACCATGGAGAGTGGGGCCGGATCGGTCGCCGTCCGTGCACGTCCGACCTTCCCGAACACACGTTCGACCTCCGGAAACTGCCGCAGGATCCGGTCCTGAATCTGCAGGATACGTGCGGCTTCGGTGATCGAAATGCCGGGTAGTGTTGTCGGCATGTAGAGGATCACGCCCTCGTTCAGCGGCGGCATGAACTCCGAACCGAGCTGGAAGAAGATCGGTATGGTGATCAGCAGAATGAGGACCGCGATGCCCACCGTGGTCCATCGGAACCGCAACGCCAGGTGTACAAACGGACGGTATATCCAGATGAGAACCCGCGAGATCGGATTTTCGGATTCATGGCGGATCTTGCCCCGGATGAACAGTACCATCAGCGGCGGTGCCATCGTGATCGACAGGATGGACGCGAAAAACATCGCAAACGTCTTTGTATACGCAAGTGGCTTGAACAACCGACCTTCCTGGGCTTCCAGAGTGAACACGGGCAGGAACGATACGGTGATCACGAGCAACGCAAAGAAAATCGGGGCACCGACTTCTTTGGCCGCGCGAATGATGACGGCAATGCGGTCCCCATCGGCCGGCGTGTGTTCCAGCCGTTTATGCGCATTTTCAATGAGGACGACGGCAGCGTCGACCATTGCACCGATGGCAATTGCGATACCCCCGAGGGACATGATGTTGGAAGTCAACCGCATGAGGTACATCGGAATGAACGTCAGTGCGACCCCGACGGGCAGGATCAGGATCGCCACCAGGGAGGACCGGAAGTGCAGCAGAAAGAGGATGATCACGAGCGAAACGACGATCATCTCTTCGGTGAGCGTGTGGGTCAGTGTTTCGATCGAGTGTTCAATGAGTTCCGAACGGTCATAGGTCACGACGATCTTCACACCGTCCGGCAGCGCGGGTTCGATTTCCTTCAGCTTCTGTTTCACCCGGTGAATCACATTGAGCGCGTTCTCTCCATACCGCATGACAACGATCCCGCCGACGACCTCGCCCTTCCCGTCCAGTTCAGCCACACCACGACGCAGGTCGGGCCCCAGTTTGATCGTCGCCACATCCCGGAGAAGTATCGGCGACCCGGTTTGCGGATTCGTACCCACCACGATCTGTTCGAGATCCCGAATGGTCTGGATGTATCCCCGTCCGCGTACGAAGTATTCCTTCCCGGTAAACTCGATCGTTCGACCGCCAACATCGTTGTTGCTGCTGCGGATGGCGTGAATGATGTGCTGGATGGGCAGGCGATACGCGAGGAGTTTGTTCGGATCGAGAATGATCTGGTACTGTTTCACGAACCCGCCGACACTCGCGACTTCCGCCACACCGGGGACGGACTCCAGCCAGTACTTGAGATAGAAGTCCTGAAACGACCGCAACTCCTGCAGGTCGTGTTTGCCGGATTCGTCGACCAGGGCATATTCGAACACCCAGCCGACCCCGGTCGCATCCGGTCCGATCACCGGAGACACCCCGGGCGGTAAGTTCCCCTTCACCTTGTCGAGGTATTCCAGTGTACGACTGCGTGCCCAGTAGATGTCCGTGCCGTCCTCAAACAGTACGTACACGAACGACAGTCCGAAAAAAGAATACCCCCGCACTGTTTTCACGCGCGGCGCGGCAACCATTGCTGTCACGATCGGATACGTGATCTGGTCCTCCACAAGGTCCGGACTGCGTCCCTTCCATTCGGTAAAAATGATGACCTGCACGTCGGACAGATCGGGAATCGCGTCCAGCGGTACATTCCGGATGGCATACCAGGCACCCACAAGACTGAACACGATCAGGACAAACACGAGAAACGGATTCCGTGCGGAAAACTCGATGATTTTAGTGATCATGGCCATGTCCTCCCGTCATTCCGGTAAGTGCGGCTTTCAGACGCGATTCGGAATCGATGAGGAAATTCCCGGACACCACGATTTCCTCGCCTTCCTCAAGTCCGCGCAGTACAATGCGATCCTCGTCGACCTTTTCACCGATTTCGACCACCCGCGGCTCAAAAAACCCTTCGCCCCTGTGTACAAACACGTACTGCAGAGTCCCCGTATCGAGAATTGCCTCGTCCGGGACAACGAGCTGTTCTCCCTTATCAATGACGAGTTCCACATTGACATACATGCCGGGGCGCAATTCTCCCGTGGGATTCGGGAAGGTGAACCGCACTTTATTCGTTCGCGTTGTCACGTCCAGGTACGGATAGATGTAATCGACCCTGCCCTCCCATGTGCGTCCTGGATAGTACGCCAACGTCAATCGCGCTGGCATACCGACATGGACGTCCGGGATCTCGTACTCGTAAATATCCGCTTCCACCCAGATGACCGACAGATCGGCGATCGTATAGAGTTCCATCTTGGGATCGACTTCCATTCCGAGCAGTGCCTTTTTTTCGACCACATAACCGGTCACCGGGGACACGATGGTCAATGTGCGACGCACCTGACCGGTGCGTTCAAGTGTAGCGATTTCCGCTTCCGGGATGTCCCAGAACCGCAATCGATTTCGCGCACTGCTCAGCAACCGGTGGGCACTCTCAATGAGTTCGCGCTTTCCCGTCGCCTCCAGCGTGCGGACCAGCCGAATCGCCCGCAGGTATTCCTCCTGGGTGGCCACGAGTTCCGGCGAATAAATGTCCACCAGAGGCTGACCTTTTTTCACAAACTGGCCTGTGAAGTCCACATAAATCCGTTCGATCCACCCGCGGAATTTCGTGTGGATGTGCGACAACCGCGTTTCGTCATAGGTCACGATACCGACCGTACGGATATGTTTCCGAACCGGTTTGCGCATGACGGGGGCCGTGCGAATCCCGATCATCTGCTGCCGGCGCGGGTCAATGCGTACCGTGGTGAGTCCCGGCGGTGTGGTGTCTGATGGTGTTGTGGCTCCGGGATGTTCCCCATGGTCTGCCGGTGAAGACGATTCCGGCTCCAGCGGTATCAACGTCATGCCACATATCGGACATTCCCCCGGCCGGTCGGAACGGTACGTGGGGTGCATCGGACAGATGTATACGGTTTTCCCGGCAGTCGCCTGCGTTTCACCCGCGGGGGATGCCTGCGTGCCCCACAGGATGGGCGGCCATTTGAATACCCAGGATACACCCGCGAGCAGGATCGCCATCCCACCAACGATCAGTGCAACCTTCCATGGAAAACGACCTCGTCCTTTCATGGCTGTCCTCCAGATAGACGGTTCCCCGAATGGGCAACGGGAGATGGGCCGGGAAGGGATGCCCGCGTGGTCGAAGACGCGGCAGGCACCGACGGCCAGTACGGGTTCCCCAGCGTACCCGACAGGTCGGCAAGCGCCTGGTAGTAGTTCGCCAGTTGCCGCTGGTACTCGATCCGGAAGTTCAACCAGCGGAGCCAGCGGTCCATGACGTTCAGAAAGTCGAGTCGGCCCGTCTGATAGTTGTCCAGTGCGGACTCAAAATCCGCCTGGGCCTGCGGCAGGATCTCCATACGGTACAGGTCGATAATGCGTTTTGCCGTGGACGCGCGCAGTACAACGTCCTGTACCCGCCAGCGGAGTTCATACCGCGTGTCTTCAATGCGACGTTCGATCGCGGTGATCTCCGTTTCTTCCGCCTCGTACAATGGGATCTGTTTCGCGCCGGCAAACAGCGGGATGTTGATGCCGATCCCGACCCGATAGAGATCCGGTAAACTGCCGCGTGAGAACCAGCCGGCCTGGATCGTGATGTCGGGGTATACGGCCAGTCGCGCGAGTCGTGCGCGAAATCGCTGCCATGTCCGCAACGCGTGCAGTTCCTGCAGTACCGGTGCCCGTTCGACGGCGTCAAGGAGCGTGGTCTCTTCCGGAAGTGGTGGAATGGATTCGGACAGCCGGAGCGCCGGAAGAATCGCGTCCGGTTGCGTCAGGTACTGTTCCAGAATGATGCGCTGTAGCGTATGCAAACGCTGATCCATCAACGCAATGCGTTCGTCCAGTTTGGACCGTTCGGTGTACGCCCGCAGTACGTCAGACTGCGTTCCCCGACCGACGCTGTACAGGGCCTCCGCGATGGCGATCAACTGGTCGAGCAGGGTACGGCTTTCGTCCAGGATCTCCAGCTGCGTGTGTACAAACGCGAGTTCCGCCGCTGTACGGCTGAGGCCGGCGACGATTTCCCAGTATGCACGGGCGTACCGCGCTTCTAACCGACGCTGCAATGCTGTAGCGATCTCTTTGCGATACCGTAACTTGCCCTTCCACGGAATCGTCTGCTGAATCTGAATGCCGGCAAAACTCATCATGTCCGATCCGATCGACTCAAATGGCAGCGGACTGCCCTCGTTCTGTACTGTGACCATGAGCATCGGATCGGGAAGCTGTCCTGCGGGCCGGACGCGTCGGGTCTGCGCTTCGATCTGCCGGGCGATCGATCGCAGACGCGGATGGACCGTACGGATGCGGGCGATCCACTGTTGCAACACCGTATCGATCGGTGCGGGTTGATCCGCCGCCGGCGTCTGCACCGAACGTGCTCGTTGAAGGACACGCGGCACCGGATCCGGTGTGGAACGGGGACCCGTCTGCCCCCATGCAACATGCAGTGTCCACACGAGC
>CAZIRO010000023.1:20637-23510 GCA_964541595.1 uncultured Acidobacteriota bacterium | reverse complement strand
CGCCCGTCTCGCCGACCACCATGCGCGTGACGGTAAGTGATTCATTTCCCGATCCCGGAGACCTTACCGATTGCCGAACCTGCGAATGCATGATACAATGAACCTTACCGGGCGGGTGACGCATGTCCGGGACCGGAAAGCCCATCGTCCAGGAGTCACCCGATGCAGTATACGATTCTCATTGCACACTACGACCCCCGGCGACGGCAACGCCTGCGTGAAATGATCATTCGCTGGGGGTATCGTGTCGAAGAGGCCCGGGACGGTCTGGAGGCCGTCGAACGCGCTCGCCAGATCCAGCCTGATCTCATCCTGCTCTACGCACCCCTCCCCCGTCAGAATACACTGGATACCTGCCTCCGACTGCGGCAGGTACCCGCGCTGGTCCGAACGCCGATCGTGATCTTCTCGGATATTTACCGCGGTCGACGATTTCGCGATGAAGCCTGCAACCTGTACCAGGCCACGGAAGTTATCGCATGGCCTCTGCCGGAAACCGAACTGCGGTCTCTTCTCGAACGGTGGATACACAAATCCGCGCGGAAACGCAAACCGACGGCGCGTATTGAAGAAGAGATCGAACGCAAACTGAGTGAAACGCTGGCCGGTCTGCGCATTCTGGACGCAAAACCGCATCGTAAAAAACCGTCAGCCCCTCCGGAACCTGCACAACCGCAGATCGATTCGGAAGACGAAACGGTCCTGATGGAAACACCCAAACACGCCCCGTCTCCTCCTGTAGACGAACCGTCTGCGCTATTTACTTCTGAGGACATCTTTGGAGAAGTCCTTGACGATATTGCAACTTCCTCCACGGAAGCCGAAACCGACGTTGCTGCCTCCCCCCAAGCATCGGAAGCCGAAACCCGAATTCTTGACGAATCCGAAATTGAACGCGAGATCGAACGCATCGTCGAACAGACGTTTGCCGACCTGACCGTTGAACCCGCTACGGCACCATCTCCGGGCGAAACGGTTTCGACGCCGGAACCGGAACATACATCCGACACGGTTTTGATGGAGACACCCCCCATGGCACCGGAACCGGACGTTTCCGAAACCCCGGACGAAACCGTCTGGATGGAAACCCCGGTGCCCGCCCCCGCACCGACCGCGGAACATCCCCCGACCGAATCTCCTCCTGATACGGCACCGGAACCCACACCGGTGGAGGCTGCGCCGGTACCCGCGGAAGAAGCGCCGACCGTGATGCTACGTTCTCCTGAAGACCAGGAGGGCATCCCCTTCGGGCCGTACATCCTCATCCGGCGGATTGCCACCGGTGGGATGGCCGAGTTGTTCCTCGCCAAGAAACACGGTATGGAGGGATTTGAAAAGACCCTTGCGATCAAACGGATTCTCCCCCATATGGCGACTAACGAAGCGTTCATCACGATGTTCATCGATGAAGCAAAAGTCGCCGCGCGACTGACGCATCCGAATATCGTACAGATCTTCGATCTCGGCAGAATCGGGGACGATTACTTCATCGCGATGGAATATGTGCACGGCAAGGACCTGCGCACGGTCATGCAGGATTGCCGGGCCCGTGGGCGACCGTTTCCTTTAGAAGTCGCTGCCATCATCGGCATCCAGTTGTGTGCGGCACTGGATTATGCGTACCATGCGAAAGACGATGACGGTCGACCCCTCCACGTGGTACATCGGGACGTCTCCCCGCAGAACATCCTGATCAGTTATAGCGGAGATGTGAAACTCACCGATTTCGGTGTCGCCAAAGCGGCGATCAAAATGCATACCACCCTCAGCGGTGCACTCAAGGGTAAACTGCTGTACATGTCTCCCGAACAGGCTGCTTCTGAAGACGTGGACCACCGTTCGGATATCTATGCAGTCGGCATCCTGCTCTACGAGATGGTGACCGGCCGGCATCCGTTCTATGTGAAAGGGGATACCGAGGTGACGCTGCTCGACAAAGTACGTGCCGGACGGTACCAACCGCTATCTGAGGTCTCCCCGGATCTGCCGGAACCGCTGGTCCGCGTGATCGAACGCGCATTGCAGTTTGCACGCGATCAGCGGTATCCCCGTGCGAGTGTCATGCAAACCGATCTTGAACAGTTTCTGCTGCAAAGGGGGATCGCTGCTTCAAAGCTGTATATCGCCCGTCTGATGAGCGAACTCTATCCGGACGAAGCGGAACCGTTGCAGGAGATTCAGGAAAAGATCGCGCGTCTCCCCCGACCTTCGGAAGAAATCCTGACCACACCCACGGTGCAGATCGAACTTCCCGCGACCGCGCCGTCCCCGTCGGAAGGGCCACTGGACACGACCGCCGGGGGTCCCCTTTCTGCGGAACCATCGGAAACGACGGTATTTCCGACAAAAACCCTGACGCGATCCCGGACCTCCGCGTTCTGGATCATTATCGGGTTTGTCCTCGTGGTCCTCATCGGCGTTTCCGTGGGACTGTACCTGCGTCATTCCCGACAGGGGCCCACACCGCGTGCTGAAATTTCCGAACCGCATGCAGTGAATCCGTCTGCTTCTGTGCCTTCTCCATCCGTTCCGCAAGCGACCGCCGAAGCACCGGAACCCCCATCGACCACCACACCGCCGGCTCCACCACCGGAAGAACCGCCCGCCGCGCAGGAAGAGATCCCCGCATCCGTGCGTTCTCAGGAGGCACCCACGGAAACGGAACTGCCGCCGGCAGCGCAGCAGATCGAAGCCGAACCCCAACGGCAATCGACCCAGCAGCAGTCCGAATCCGCGCCGCCTGCACAGAAACCACCGCCGGCCAGATCCATGCCCGCACCGTCCGTACCGCCTGTGAAACCCGAACCCCCCGCGCCGGCACCGACCGAACCGACACCGGCAGAATCCCCAGAACCCGAACCCCCCGCGCCGAC
>CAZIRO010000023.1:0-20537 GCA_964541595.1 uncultured Acidobacteriota bacterium | reverse complement strand
CACCGACCGAACCGACACCGGCAGAATCCCCAGAACCCGAACCCCCCGCGCCGACACCCGGTCCTCCCACTACATCTGAATCTGAACCTTCTCCGCCTGCAGCAGAACCGACGCCGCCGGAGGCACCGTTACCGACACCGGGTGATCTCGTGCCGCATCCCGATCAGCCGCCACGGATCATCGAAAAGGTCCAACCCGTGTATCCGGCAATCGCACGTACACGTCGTCTGAGCGATACGGTGATCCTGCGTGTGCTTGTGGACGAAAACGGTCAGGTACTGGAAGTTGAGGTCGTCCGTGCGAAGTATCCGTTCTTCCGAGCGGCTGCCGTGGAGGCAGTACGTAAATTCAGATTTGCCCCGGCGAGACATCGAGGCGTTCCGGTCAAGTCCTGGATCATCGTTCCGATCCGGTTCCAGTACCGGTGATACGCATCCCCCGGCGTTTGGTCTATCGGGGAAAATCCGATAGAATGTCTGCGAATCTCCGGAGAGGGGGATGTGTATGCCTGCGCTCAGTAAGGAAGAAGAGACCTTTTACCGCCAGTTGAAAGAACGTACCCGCGCGGAGATCGAACACATCGACAGGGCCATCGAAGAAGAACTCGCACGGGTGAAACAGCGACTGGCTGAATTGCAGCAGAAGAAACGTGCGGCGATCCAGATTTACAACGGGGCCTGTGCCATGCTGGGAGAAATCAGTGAGTTCGAGGAAGAAGAGGAGAGTGAAGAAGTGACCGCATAAAGTGACTGCATAACATGCGTGGAGACGGGTCCGGGAGTGGTGTTCAATGGCGTGGTTCCGGTTTCGGCGGTCGACCGATCGGGGGCCGGAGATTCCCGAGGGTCTCTGGGTCAAATGTCCACGCTGCCAGCAGATCATCTGGCATAAAGAAATCGAACGTGGCCACCGTGTCTGTCCCAAGTGCGGCTACCATTTTCGTATCCGTGCCCACGACTGGCTCCATCTGCTGCTGGACAATGGTACATACCAGCGGCTGTTTACCGAACTGAAATCGGCGGATCCACTGGAATTCCGCGATCGGAAACGGTACACGGAACGGCTACAACACATGTGGGACACCGTCGGTACGGAAGACGCCATCTGCATCGCCGAGGGAACGATTGAAGGCATCCCGGCCATTGTCGGTGCGATGGAATACGCGTTCATCGGCGGCAGTATGGGTGCTGTCGTCGGTGAAAAAGTTGCCCGCGCGATCGAACGCGCTATTGAACACCGGCGGGCCGTCGTGATGGTCACCGCTTCCGGGGGCGCACGGATGATGGAGGGGATCCTGTCCCTCATGCAGATGGCCAAGGTTTCGGCCGCACTTGCGCGCCTGGACGATGCACGTTTACCGTATATCACCATCCTGGCGGATCCGACGACCGGCGGGGTTACAGCGAGTTTTGCCATGCTCGGCGACGTGATCCTCGCCGAACCCGGTGCACTGATCGGGTTCGCCGGCCCCCGCGTCATCGAACAGACGATCCGACAGCAACTCCCCGAGGGGTTTCAACGAGCGGAGTTTCTCCTGGAACACGGGATGGTGGACTGTGTGGTACCCAGAAAACAGATGAAAACCACGGTAGCGAAAATTCTGCGATTTATGTGGCATACGGATGAACATGCGTAGCCGGCTGTATATACCCACGGACTGGGCAGCACATCCGATTCACCTCGGACTGGACCGTATCCGTGTCCTGCTGCGAGAAATCGGCGTGGATCCGTCGCGGCTACCGGCGATTCTCGTCGCCGGCACGAACGGGAAGGGATCGACCTGTACGTTTATCGACGCCATTTTGCGCGCACACGGTCTGCGCACCGGTCTGTACACGTCGCCGCATCTCTGGATGTCCACCGAACGTATTCGGATTTCCGGTCAGCCCGTGGCCATGCATCGTCTGGCCCGGACATGGGCGCGTGTGGTGGAATGCGCGGACCGGATCGTGCGGACGGGTGCGATTGCAGAGCCACCGACATACTTCGAGCTGTTGACCGCCGCGGCGTTTCATATCTTCCAGAATGCCATGCTGGACGGTGTGATCCTGGAAGTCGGCCTCGGGGGACGCTACGACGCGACGAACATTGCCGACGCGCGGGTGACCGCCATCACGCACATCGATTTTGACCACCAGCACTACCTCGGATGGACGCTGGCTGCCATCGCCGAGGAGAAATTCGGTATCGTGCGTGCGGGTGTTCCGCTGGTGACTGCCGAACGGCGTAACTGGCTGGTGCGTCAGTGGGCCCAACGGCTCGCCGCGATGGGCAGCCGCATGATCCACGTGTTCCGGGATACCCGGATCGACCGACGCCATTACTATGGGCACTTCCGCATCCGGGCCTGGACCGATCAATGGGCGCTGAACGAATGGACCCCGCTCGGACTGGCGGGTGCCCATCAGGTGGAGAATGCACTGGTCGCTCTGTGGACCACCTGGTTGTGGTGCCGTGCGCGGTCCACGCCCTGGGACCCGGACCGCGTCCGCACCGCGCTCATGCATACCCGGTTGCCGGGCCGTCTGGAATGGTGGCACAGTCCCGATGACCGGTTCTGTCTCCTGGACGGTGCACACAATCCCGACGGTATCCGCGCCTGCCGGGCCTACCTCTCCGTCCAGCCCATGCGACGCTAGCATATCCTCTTCGGGGCGATGCAGGACAAGCCCTGGGAAACCATGATCCGGATGCTCGATCCCTACGCGGAATCCTGGGCATTCATGGCCGTCCCCACGACCCGCCGTTCCTGGCAACCGGCCATGCACTGGACGCTCCTGCCCGAACCGATCCGGCGACGTGCAACGGTACTCAGCGTGGAAGACATCGCCGAATGGATACGGGGAGTCGGGACCCCCATCCTCGTGGTGGGGTCGCTCTATCTGGTGGGCTGGATACGGGCGCATCTGCCGATGTGGCAATGGCAGCCGATCCGGCATCCGATGGTGCATACATGACATCCGGGATCGGGACAGGCAATGGGACAGGGGAACCACCGGATCCACAGGTGTCCGGGACGGGAGACGGAAGACAGGAGACGGGGCATCCCATGGGACGGGGGCATCGCATGACCGCATGGGGACCCACCGTGTCCCATGGCCTGTCCCGATTTCAGTAACCATGGGTTGTCTTTTCCCCGCAACGGGGTGATACTTTAAAGGAATCCGGATTCCCAGACCGAATGACAGGATACTGTATGCGTCAACTGTTCTGCTGGACATGTATACTGCTCGTCGGATGTGCGGTAGCCGTCGCACGGCCCGCATCGGATACGATCCACTGGATCTATATCGATACACCCATCCACCCCATCGCCGCCGAGTATCTGGAAGAAGAACTGCGTCAGGCGGAACAGTCCGGTGCATCATGTCTCATCGTCCAGTTGAACACCCCCGGCGGACTGGTGAATGTGACGGACCGGATGATTCAGCGGATCCTGCAGTCCCGTATTCCCGTGATCGGTTATGTGGCCCCGAGCGGCGCACACGCCGCATCGGCGGGCTTTTTCCTGCTCATGGCGATGGACCTCGCTGCGATGGCACCTGGCACGCGCACCGGCGCGGCGTCGCCGATCATTCCGGCGTCCGGAGACGAACGGAACAAAAATATCGAAAAGATGCGCCAGAAGGTGGAAAGCGATCTGGTCGCCCTGATGCGGGCGATCACCCGGCGTCGCGGTCGGAACGTCGATCTCGCGATCGAAACGATCACCAGGGCGCGGTCATTCGATGAACAGGCAGCACTCGAACATCATCTGATCGAACTCGTCGCCAAAAACCGTGACCATTTACTGCGTCAACTGGACGGTCGCACCATCACAACCTGGCAGGGTCGCAAAGTTACCCTGCATACCCGGGATGCGGTCGTCATCGAGCGGCCGATGAACCTCCGATACCGGATCCTCAGTTTCCTCATGGACCCGAACGTCGTATTCATTCTGTTCACGCTCGGTATGCTCGGATTGTACATCGAGATGACGCATCCGGGACTGATCTTTCCGGGCGTCATCGGGGCGGTATGTCTCATTCTGGCCCTGATGAGCACGCAGGTACTGCCCATTCACTGGGGCGGGGTGGCGCTGATCGCACTGGCGTTTCTGTTGTTTCTCCTGGAGGTCAAGATCACGAGTTACGGCATGCTGACGCTGGGCGGCCTGTTACTGCTCCTGCTCGGGGGATTGATGCTCTCCCGCACGCCGGAACAGTGGGCGGTTTCGCGCACGTTCCTGTTCACATTCGTCGGCATGATCGGTGTGATCGTGATCCTCGTGCTGTTCGTTGTCATTCGTGCATTTCGGACCCCACCGGCAACCGGTCAGGAGAGCCTCATCGGGCAGATCGTGCGCGCGGAGTCCGACCTCGGTCCCGGCCAGGAAGGATGGGTCTTCATGGACGGCACGTACTGGCGTGCCATTGCGACGCAACGGATCCGGAAGGGACAACTCGTGCGTGTGCGCGCGATCCGGTCCGGCATGCAGGTCGAGGTTGAACCGGCCGAGTCCGCACGGGGGGAAACGGCGGGTGACAATGCGAAAGGATAACTACCCGCGTTCTGGAACGCCTGTTCTTTACCCGAAAAGAAAAATTCGATAGAATGCACTCACATCGGGTGGACAGTGGCATCGTGAAACGCACCCTCGCCGGGAGGACGCTATGGCACAGCTGTTGTTCTATCTGATGGTGTTGGGGATTTTCTTTGGTTTGATGATCCTCAAATCCGCCGTATTCATCTTACGTGAGTATGAACGCGGCGTTGTCTTCCGACTGGGTCGGCTGCTCCCCAACGTCCGGGGTCCCGGCCTGGTGATTATCATTCCGTTTATCGACCGTTTGCTCCGGGTGGACCTCCGCGTCACGGTCCATGACGTTCCGCCGCAGGACATCATTACGAAGGACAACGTGAGTGTGAAGGTCAATGCGGTGGTATACTACCGGGTATTCGAACCCAAGAAGGCCATCGTCGAGGTCGAGAACTATCACTATGCAACGTCCCAACTGGCCCAGACCACACTGCGCAGTGTGCTCGGTGAGGTGGAACTGGACGAACTTCTGTCGCAGCGGGAGAAGTTGAATATCAAACTGCAGCAGATCCTGGATCGCCATACGGATCCCTGGGGAGTCAAGGTCACCCTGGTAGAACTCAAACACGTGGACCTGCCGCAAACAATGCAACGCGCCATGGCCCGCCAGGCGGAAGCGGAACGTGAACGCAGAGCCAAGGTGATCCATGCAGAAGGCGAACTGCAGGCGTCCCGGATGCTGCAGGAAGCCGCACGGATTCTTTCCGAACAGCCGATGACCCTGCAATTACGGTTTCTGCAGACCCTCACCGAGATCGCGTCTGAACGTGCCACGACCGTCGTATTTCCTATCCCGCTGGATCTGGTGACACCATTCATTCGTGCCCAACAGGGAGGGTCCTGAACCGTCGCGTTGCGTGCACGCGTCGACGTGTGTTGACCGTATGGTCCACTGGAACACGTCATTGAGATGAGACCCATGTCCACCGTATTTCTGGTGTTGCCCAAGGGTTCCGGACCTTCGACATGGCAACAGTGGCTCGCACAGTCGAGCGACTTTACGGTCGAACGGTTCGAAGACAGTGCCCGGGCGCTGGACCGGTTGCGGACACAGGGAACCGATATCGTGGTCGTCCACGTCGCCTGTATGGAGGAGCCGGAACCGTGGGTCCAGGCTATCCGTATTGAAAACATGGCACAGCACTGGATCGCGGTGGGTCCTGCGGACCTGGAAACCGCCGTATACTGGATGCGCCGGGGGGTCGATTACTACCTGGAAGAAGACGCCGATGTCGCCCGCTTGCAACGCGCGCTCGATGCCGTGCGCCATCCCCCGCCCCGTCCCTGGATGGAAGTCACCCACGCGGAACAAACCCTGTTGCAATTCATCCGGGAGATCAGTCGGTCGCTCGGGGATCTGGAAAAACTCCTGAACCTCGCCATGGACGCCGCCATGGAGATCAGCCAGGCGGATTACGGCGCGCTGTTGCTCACTCACCCGCACAGCGGCCAGCTGGAAGTTCAGCAACAGCGGGGCAACAGCCAGCCGGGAGACTTCACCTGGGGATTCATGGGATTCCGACCGGAAGATCTTCTGGAAAAATTCCGCCAGGCGACGCCCGTACTGCTGCCCTCACCGGCCGCATACACGCGCCAGGCACACCATCCGATGCCGGAAATCCGTGCCGTACTCATCCTGCCCATTCAGACCCCGCAGAAGTCGCTCGGTGGTTTTCTCCTGGCGAAGACGACCGGTTCGACGGGAAACTTCACGCCGAGTATGGTGGCCATCCTGCGGACGCTTGCCGGTGATCTCGGTCCCGTGTTCCATCACATGCTCGTGCAGATGCAGACCCAGGAACTGAACTTCAAGGACGACCTGACCGATGCATACAACCGCCGGTACTTTGAACGGTTTCTGGCGGAAGAGATCCGCCGTTCCGAACGGTTCGGCGCCCGATTGTCGATCATCTTTGTTGACCTGGACAACCTGCGTGCCGTGAATGAGCAGTACGGCCACATGATGGGCAGCAAAGCGCTCCAGGAAGTTGCACATCGGATGATCCTGGCAGTGCGCGGATCCGATCGTGTGGTGCGCTACGGGGGAGACGAGTTCTGTATCATCCTTCCCGAAACGGATACCCAGGGGGCCATACAGGTTGCCGAACGTCTGCGCAATGAGATCGCCAACCAGCCGTTTCTCTCCGCAGAGGGTCTGGGCGTCCGTTTAACAGCAAGTTTCGGCGTGGCCACTTTTCCCATTCACGGCCGCACCAAGGAAGAACTCGTGCAGGCGGCCGATAAGGCCATGTACCGCGTCAAAAATACGACAAAAAACGGTATCGCTGTCGCCGAGGTTTTCCAGAACACGTCGGGAAGAACGGGGGCATCATGACGACATGGGAACAGTGGATTCCCCCGGAACGGTTAGCCCTGGAGGGATCCCTCGAGGATCGCAATCTCGGTGAAGTGCTGTTCCAGCTCTGGCAGGAAGCGTTCAACGGCATCGTCGTTCTGGATAACAGGGCCGTCCAGCGGGCCGTGCTCCTCCGGGACGGGCACATTGCATTCGCATATTCGAACGATCCGGACGATCGGCTCGGGGAAGTCCTCCTCCTGCGCGGTACCATCGACGTGCAGCAGCTGGAAATGGCCACCCGTCAGATGCTGCAGACGAAAAAGAAACTCGGTGCCGTGCTCATCGAACTCGGGATCCTTGCGCCGGAAGAGTTGACCAACGCGCTCCGCACGCAGGTGGAGACGATTGTATGGGATTCCCTGAACTTCCGCGCGGGGACCTACCGTGTCTATGTGCTGGAACCGGAAGAGAGCGTCCCGGGGATGGTGGATCTGGCGATCGAGACGCCCCTGATGGTCTTTGAAGGCGCCCGGCGCGTCCGCCGCTGGTCGATCGTCGCACGGGGGGTGGGATCCCTGGATCAGGTGCCTGTCCTGGCACCCCGGGAATCCTGGAGCCACATCGCCCTGTCGCTGACACCGGAAGAAAATCACGTGTTGAGTCAGTGTAACGGACGGTTTTCCATCCGAACGATCTGCGCCACCAGTTATCTGAACAGTTTTGAAACGGTACGACTACTCTGGGCACTGCGGCTGGTGCACGTGCTGGAATTCCGGGAACCGGCCACCGCGCCTGCCGTGTCCGCAGACCGGAAGCCGGCAATGCATCATGAAGAGTATCAGGAGTACCTCTTGCAGGATCTCGTGCAACGGTATAATGAAATGTTCCAGGAGATCGTGGAAACCATCCTGGAAGAGATCGGAGAGGAAGGTGTTCGGCAGTATCTGCAGGAAGTCCTCGCGCCGATCCGTGCAGCGCTGCCGCACCGGTTGAAAGACGTGGAAATCGGAATTTACGGTGAAATCGATTATGACACGTTCGTGCGCAATTTTGCCCATCTGGATTTCGACACACGGTATCGAGAAATGACTTCCATCCTGGAAGACATCCTGTACGGAATGATATACGGGCTGCAGGAAATCCTGCCGGAATCGCGTGCACGCGAACTCCAGCAGGCCCTGCTGGAGCGGCATCGACCGAACATGTAAGGTGTGCAGCCATGGCACACAGAGGTGTGGCGATCCGGTTACGGGGAACAGCGCCGGGAACGGAACCGTTATACCCCGAAACGGCACCATCCACCCATATCCGATACACCCGGACGGGGGGACCATGCGGGACCACAACGACCAATGGTGGCAACGTGCCCGGAAGGTGATCCCGGGAGGCGTGCACTCTCCGGTGCGTGCGTTCCGTGCGGTCGGCGGTGTGCCGCGCTGGATCGTACGCGGCGATGGCGCACGTATCTGGGACGTGGAACAACGGGAATACTACGATTACGTCATGTCATGGGGCGCGCTCATCCTCGGGCATGCCCATCCGCGGGTCGTTGCCGCCGTCCAGCGCGCCGCCAACCGCGGCAGTTCGTTCGGGATGCCCTCGCCGATGGATGTGGAACTCGCCGAGCGGATCGCTGCCGCGTTGCCGTTCGTTGATAAGGTGCGGTTCGTGAACTCGGGCACGGAAGCGACGATGACCGCCGTTCGCCTGGCACGTGCGGCCACCGGTCGGACCCTCATTCTGAAATTCGATGGGGGGTACCATGGACATGCAGACTATTTCCTGGTCGAAGCGGGATCCGGTGCACTGACGCTCGGTGTCCCGTCGTCTCCCGGTGTCCCGCGGGACATCGCACGCACGACGCTTTCCGTGCCGTATAATGACCTGGAGGCGGTCCAGCGGGTGTTCCGTGAACACAGCAATGACATCGCCGCCGTGATCGTTGAACCCATCGCTGGCAATATGGGACTGGTACGACCGGAACCCGGATTTCTGGAGGGACTGCGGGAACTCACACTTCGATACGGTGCACTGCTCATTTTTGATGAGGTCATCACGGGATTTCGCGTCACCTGGGGCGGATGGTCCACCTGGTCGGGAATTGAACCCGATCTCATCACACTGGGTAAGGTCATCGGTGGGGGATTCCCCCTGGCTGCATACGCCGGACCCTCCAGATATATGGACCAGGTCGCGCCGGAAGGGCCGGTGTATCAGGCCGGGACGCTCGCGGGCAACCCCGTCGCTGTGGCTGCCGGTAACGCGACCCTGCAGGAATTGCAGGAACAGCCGGATGCGTATATTCGCCTGGAACACACCACCCGTACGCTCGCCGAACACCTGCAACGTCTACTCGATCAGGCGGAGATCCCGGCCACCGTGGTATGGGTCACCGGGATGCTCTGCCTGTTCTTTCGTGCACATCCGCCGCGCAATCTGACGGAAGTGCAACAGTCGAACACCCGCCGATTCCGTGTGCTGTTTCACGCCATGCTCGACCGGGGTGTACACCTTCCCCCGTCGCCGTTCGAGGCGTGGTTTGTCTCCCTTGCGCATGACGATGCGGTGATCCAGGATACGGTATCCCGATTCGCCGATGCGATCGCCCATCTGCAAACGACGACGGAGGAATAACGGCCATGCGTGCTCATATCGGTCGTATACCGGTCTATGCCATATGGATCGTGCTGGCATTCTTCGGAACCCACAGACCCGCGTTCGTTCGTGATTATTTCGACCTGAGCAAACGTTCGCCCGCTGTTGATCCGCTGGTCAAAGCGCCGGCGGATGTGCGCCAGTGGTGGATCGCCCGTCTGCGTCGATTCCAGTGGAGTCCAACCTCTCCGATCGGTGTGCGCACGGTGTTTTACCTGAAAGCCGGCTCCGGTCTGTACACCCGTGATCCGGCCGCTGCCGCATCTCCCCGGTGGCAACAAACCCCGCACCCTCCGGACGATGCTGCCCTGGCGATCGTGTTCCGCGATCAGCAGTTTCGCGTGCAGTGGGATTCCCGGCAGGGTCGTCTGGAGCAACTCATTCAATGGGATCCGATGACGCTGCAGGGAACATGGCAGCCGGCAACGCAGCATTTCACCACTCCAGGCGGCACGTTCCGCTGGGGGGAATGGCCCTTGCATCTGAGCCATCACCCTCCCTATGGTCGTGTGCTGATCTTTCGTTCGATGCGTGAACGGCCCCTGCCGATCGCGCGGTTCGATCTGTTTCCGTACAACCCCGAGATGCGGTTTCGCGCCCGCCTCATCCCTGGACCGTCCCATCGGACTGCCTGGATTGAAACTTCCCGTGGGCTGCAAACCCCGATGCCGGAAGTCGGCTGGCTGGAATTCACCTATCGGGGGAAGACATACCGTTTGCGCGCGTTCATTGAAGAGGGGAATGACCCGTCCGTACTGTTCATCCTGTTCCGCGATGCGACGACCGGGAAGACCACGTATCCGGTCGGTCGATACGTCGAAGCAGTCCGTCAACCGGACGGATCGTATATCCTCGATCTGAACAAGGCGTACGTCCCGCTGTGCGCTTATGCAGACGCGTATAATTGTCCCATTCCGCCGAAAGAAAATACGTTACCCTTTGCCGTGTCTGCGGGTGAGCGGTTTATGGGACACTGATTCGCGGCGGTGTATGCACCCGTTACAACCGCCACCCGGGACCCGGGATTTGCCATCCGAACCCCGTCGCCATTTGATCTTTCCCTGTACCGACATAAAATAACATTCCGTTCCCGCGGTGTCGTCGTTCGCGCTGTATGGGGCATTTGCGGTGCGATTCCATTCAACCGGGTAGGATGTCGTATGATGAAACGGTCGGAGTGGTTTTCACTGCTGGAGAAGTGTCTGGAATTTCATGACCAGTGGCAATCCAACTGGCCTGCCTTTGTGACGGACCCGAGTGTACAGGTGCGCTCCGAACAGATCACCACGGCACTGGATGCCCTGTTCGAGCGTCTGCGGGAGAGTTATCCCTTCTTTCATCCGAACTATGTGGGGCAGATGCTGAAACCGCCCCATCCGGTGGCAGTACTCGCGTATTTTACGACCATGCTGATCAACCCCAACAACCACGCACTGGACGGCGGACCGGCGACCTCGTATCTCGAACGGGAAGCCGTTGCCCAGATCGCCCAGATGCTCGGGTATACGGACCACCTGGGGCACCTCACCAGCGGAGGAACAGTGGCCAATTTTGAGGCGCTCTGGATCACCCGCCAGATCCATCCGGACCGCTGGGTCGTGTTCAGCGAACATGCGCATTACACCATCCGGCGGGCATGCGAAATCCTGAACCTCCCGTTTGCCGTGGTCAGCGTGGACCCGCAGGGACGCATGGATCTCGACCATCTGGAAGTCCTGTTGCGCCGTCATCCGATCGGTACCGTGGTCGTCACCGTGGGTACCACGGGACTCGGTGCCGTGGATCCGCTGGAAGAGATCCTGTACCTGCAACCCCGGTACGGTTTCCGTATTCACGCGGATGCCGCATATGGCGGATTTTTTAAACTCCTGGCCGAACGCGTACCGCCGGAAGTGCATCCGGTACCGTTCCAATCCCTTCCGATGTGCGACAGCATCGTGGTCGATCCCCACAAACACGGCCTGCAGCCGTACGGGTGTGGTTGTATCGTTTATCGCGATCCAGGCGTGGCTCAGTACTATCACCACGAATC
This sequence comes from uncultured Acidobacteriota bacterium, assembly GCA_964541595.1. Taxonomy (GTDB): domain Bacteria; phylum Acidobacteriota; class HRBIN11; order HRBIN11; family HRBIN11; genus CAZIRO01. Next base: position 8,972 of record CAZIRO010000023.1, on the reverse strand, counting down.
CCCGTACACGTACTACACCGCACGGGAACTCCACCTCGGTGAAGTGAGTTTCGAATGTTCCCGACCCGGTGCCGCGGCAGCGGCGCTGTGGACCACCCTGCGGTGTCTCCCCCTGCACCCCTACGCCGGTCTGGGGAACATCCTGTCCCGAACCCGCACAGCGGCCCTCGCCGCCTACCGGTTTCTGGAAGAATCCGAATGGCTGGCCCCGGTCGTCGAACCGGCGCTGGATATCATCGCATTTTTCCCGCGCCGTGCGCAGTCCGCATCTGCGGTAACGGCCCTGACTGACTGGCTCTTCGATCAGGCCATGCACCATATGCGTCCGCCGATCTATCTGAGCAAACTCAAACTGCCGACCTCATGGTTACAACGCCGGTTTCCGAATCTCGTCGCCGACACGCCGGAAACCACGGTACTGCGAAGCGTACTGATGAAACCCGAGCATGCGGATACTGTCCGTTCCATTCTGCAGCGACTCGAAGACCGTATGCGCAGCCATGAAGCCGCGGAGTAACGGGGTGACGCTGTGACCCGCGATGTGCCATACAGAGAGGGAGCATCTGATGTCGTCGTGGTCGTCGCTGGCCTCATCCTGGATTCCCGGGGACGCATACTGCTGACCCGGCGGCGTGCGGGACAGCGATATGCCGGGTACTGGGAGTTTCCCGGCGGAAAAGTGGAATTTGGTGAGGACCTGCGTGCTGCACTGCAGCGGGAAATTCAGGAAAAACTGCACATCCGTGTCTCCGTGGGTGGCATTTACGATTACATCAGTTACGTGCGTGATCGACGTCACTGGATCGTGGTATTCTTCTGGGCAACACCGGATCCGGAACACCAGACCCTTCCGGATACGCTTCCGTTTCGATGGGTACCGATTCCGGAACTTGCACGGTGCAATATCATGCCCCCGAACCGACCGATCGTGGATCGACTGGTGCGTGAACATCGCGAGGTGCCGTCGTGAACCCGCAACTGCAGACGCGCCGAACGACGTCCGCGTTCCGGTACATCACGGGACTCCTGGTCTGGGTGACGATCTCCGCGGGATGCGCGATACACCATTCTTCCGATCTGCCGTTTCCCACGCACGCATTGCTGTGCCGACCCGTGCACGATGCGCCGCAGGTGCATGCGCTCCGGCGCACGGTCCAGTTGACATGGTCGGTATCGGCCAGCGGACTGGCCGTACTGTCGACCTCTGTGCACACGTTGCGAACACCCATCATGGTACGCGTCGGGGTGAACCGCCATTTTCTCACCCGAACCCGGATCCGGTCCGGCACGTACCGCTGGCTGGTACCCCTGCAGGCGGACACCGCTTCCACGCATACGATATGGATGACCCTGCCCAAATCGGCCTATCAGAAACGGACCTGGGCGTTTACCCTGTCCACGTGTCGACCGTTTCCAAAAGCGTCGACCGCCCATCTGCCCGCACAGTGGACCGTACCCGCACCGTCCACGTTGTATGTGACTTTTCCAGGGGTCGCCCTGCATACACTGGATCTGCGGTTGCGGGTTCCGTACCGCTACCGGAACCGGATCCGTGCCACGATTACCTGGCTGACCGACGGGCGATCGTGGCATAGTGCCCAGCTCCCCAATCCCCGGAACCACGGAACCGAACCGTTTCGTTTGACGCTGCGGCGGGCGGATTCGGCACGATGGACTACCCTGCGGTTGCAGGTCTCCTGCCGTATACCGTGTCCGTCAAACGTCATCTGGCAGATCCGGAGTACGGGCAGTGTCTGGCGTCCGGTACGTTATCCGGCAAAATGGTACGGTCGGCCCCGCACGCGACCGTTTCCCATTGTGATCGTACTCATCGACGCCCTGCGCGCGGATGCACTATCCTGTGACGCCGATCTTGCCCGTCGATTCCCGCACACCTATCGGCTCTGCCGGGACAGCGTACGGTTTCGCCATGCTTACAGCAACGCCGGATGGACCCGCACCGCAGTGGCCAGCCTGCTCACCGGTCTGTTACCCCATCAACACGGTGTACTGGACAACCCGCACCGGTTGCCGGACGACGTGCCGTATCTACCTGCAATTCTGCAGACGATGGGTTATACGACCGCAGCATTTTCGACGAACGGGAACATCTCCAGTCCACGGCGGGGGTTCCATCGCGGGTTCGACGACTTCTTTGCATATCCGGAAAGTTTTCGACTGGCCACCGTACACCGACCCGCACCGGACGTCGCCCGGGACTTTGCGCGATGGCTGTACGCGACGCTGCTGCGCCGGGGCCGACGGTTGTTCGTTTATCTGCACTTTACTGACCCGCACTGGCCCTATCATCGCGATCCAAACGTGCTGGTCAGTATGTCGGACCTGCGCCGATTGCCCCCCGAACGACAGGCCGAATACGCCACGTGGATGCGCGCGACATACAATCTGGATGTGCGGCTGTCTCTGCGCGGTCTGGAACGGGTGGTGCAAACACTCCGGAATGCCCGGATATATCGAGACAGCCTGATCATCGTGCTGGCCGATCACGGAGAAGCGTTTTACGAACACCGCTGCTGGCAGCATGCCCAGTGTTTCTTTGGCGAGGTCCTGCACATTCCACTGTGGATCAAATGGCCGTACGATCGGGGACCCGGGCGTACCGTTGACGCACCGGCGCAGATCGTTGATATCGTCCCCACGATCCTCACATTGCTGGGGTATCCCCTCCCCATCCACACGATGGGAATGCCGCTCATACGCCGAGACCCGAACCTGTATCTCCGTCCCTTTGTGGCCGAACAGATGCCCAGTGGCCTGCATCAGGTCGCGGTCGAATGGTTACGGTTTCGACTGTACTGGAACGTCAATGCGAGTCACCATCTGCAGATGTTTCATCTGTACGATGAGATGCAGGACCCGCGTGAGATGCGCAACGTTTACGCATCCGATCCGATGATCGTCCACACGCTTCTCGAGATCTATTCCCGTGTGCGCCGTCTGGACGCCCGCCGTCCGGAAGCACATCCGCTGTCTCCGGAAGAGATCGAAATACTGCGCGCGCTCGGGTACATTCAGTAAACCGGACGGTGTCGATGCCACAGTACCCCACCCGACGGCGGACCATGGATGGTCATGTTACGTGCGTACGCGGGTCATCCAGCCGAGCCCGATCAGCAACGTGAACACCACGGGGACAGCCGCTGCCACCCACGGCGGCAGTGCTTCCACCATGCCGAGTACATGTGTGAGTTGCGTGAGCAACCAGTGCATAAACCCGATAAGGATCGCAACGACCAGACCGTATGCCGTGCCCAGATGGGCGCCCTGGAGTGCCAGGGCCAGGGCGAGCGGAAAGAGGACCAGGTTCGCCAGTGGCCAGAGCCATTTCATGGCCAGATCGGTCTCCCAGGAACGGGTCGGATACTGTTTATACTGCAATTCCCGAATGTACCGGCGCAACTCTGCGATGCTCATCTGGTCTGAAGACTTCCGGGTGGTTTCAAAGTAATCGGGGGTTTCCGGCAGGCGTGCAGCGGCCAGACGAAACGTCCGGAACTGGAGGGACTCGCGCATGGTCTTGCACCATCCGAGTACCAGGCGCCATCCGGTGGTGCGGGTATAGTACGCTTCCCATGCGTGGCAGTGCCAGTTGATGCGCCACGCATCGGGGTCCACGCCGAAGATGTCAAACCCGTAAAACCGATCCCGCTGGACGTCGTACGCATCAAAGTGGTACAGATACCCGGTTTCTCCGAATATCCACTGCACGTGAAAGGTACTGTACAGCGGGCGGCCTTTGACGCGACTCTTGTATACGGTCGCCATTTCCTGGGTCCACGGGAGGACCCGTTCCTGCAGTCCGTAGTCCACGCCCGTGACTACGAGGGCGGCGGCGAACATCGGTGCCATCACGCGATAGTAACTGATCCCGTGGGCCTTCATGGCCGTAATCTCCCGGAACTTTTCCAGTACGGCCACGGTCACCATAATGCTCATGATGAGGATCATGGGCAGCAACTGATGGTAAAATCCGGGCGCAGCGAAGGCGAGGTAACGCATGAGATCCCGCAGAGGAGCCTGACTGCGCACCATATCGTCGAGCAGATGAAACGCCTCCACGATGAGGTACACACCGAGTGTGGCGATACTGGCGACGGCAAAAAACCGGATCCAGTGACGCAGGATGTACCGATCCACGAGGGTCATTCCGGGGGTCCAGAACCGGTAGTCCAGCGCTGCCCGTTCGCCGGCGATCCAGGCCAGTACCCGGTTCCACCATTCCCGCCAGCGCATCTGCAGGCGTGCCCACCACAGGGGCGGACGCCGAAACGGCCGATCCAGCCGGTAGAACAACCAGAGTCCCGGAATCCCCAGTAAAACGTGCGGGTTCCATGCGGCGAGCCACGCCGGGATGCGGCCCTGATCGCCGAGGTGTTCTCCGACCAGAATACCGGCATACGCCACGAGCATGATCGCGATGCTGACCATATACCCGTAAAACCGTCCGCCGCGCGGGTGCCGTACGCTCATGGCAAATCCGGTCACCGCAAAGACCAGACAGGCCATGGGAAATGCCCACCGTTTGTGGTACTCGACGAGTGCACCCTGACGGTACAGATCGCCCGGAGGACGTGTGCGGAGAACGGCGCGGAGTTCTCCCAGTGTCATCTCCCGATCGCCTTTCGGCATCGTTTCCGGGCGAATCTCAATACCGAGCGCGATCCGCGTCCGATACTCGGAAAACTCAGCCACGCGATACCGTTCCGGGTTCTCCAGGTGATACGCGTATACCGTGCCCTCGAAAAACCGGATCTCCACGCGGGGGACCCGTCCGGGGAGGTCGTGTACCCGTGCACGGCGGGCGAGGACGATGCGCTGAATGTCGGGATCACGCTGATCAATGAACAGTACGGAACGCCAGCGTGTGCGGGTGGGATCCAGCTGGTGCACGTACAGGATGGCTTCCGGAATCTGGGTGAAGAAGACGCGCGGTTGGAGTCCCGCAAACGAACGGCGGGCGCGGGTTTCGATGAGTTGAACGGCGAGATGGTGATTGGCGCGGGGCATGACGTACGCCGTCAGGGCAAACGTCGCACCCCCCACGAGGACGGCCGTATACAGCACCGGCAGGAACAACCGGCGTACGGGCCAGCCGAGCGTACGCAGGGCAAGCAGTTCCGTATCCGCGCCCATGCGACTGAACGCCACGAGGACGGCCATGAGAAATCCGATCGGGAAAGCGATCGCCAGTGTCGCCGGCAGGGTCAGAACCAGCATGTACAGCAACAGACCGAAGGGTAAACCTTTGGCAATCACCAGTTGCATGTATTCGATGAGCGTGCCGGACAGCAGAATGAGACAGATAATGACCACCGCGATGCCGAGCTGGCGCAGGATTTCACGAATGATGTATCGGTCGACAACCGTCAGTCCGCGGAATCGGACACGTCGAGCGGCGGTTGCCGTTTCCGTTCCAACCAGTTTTGTCGTCGTAACCATCGTTCACGATCCGTGGGGTGCGCATCCGGGTGGGCAATGGCCCGGTGGAGCAATTCGATGGCCCGGCGAGCGTCCCGTGCGTATCGATACGCGTAATATGCGAGGCGCGCCCACGCGATCGGGTGCAGCGCCTCGATCTGATGGCGATCAACCAGACGAAGCCAGCGGTGTATGCGGTCCCAGGCACGATACCGACGCAACACGCGGAGTCCGTGGATCACGACTCCGGTACGCACACGCGCGCTGACCGTATCGGCAGACAGTACGGTTTCCCAGAGTTGCACCCCCCACCGCCAGTCACTGCGCATCACGCGACGACCGATGCGGTAGAGGATCTGCGGCTGGGCCGCTGCATCCTGCGGCTGCTGCAACAGACGTGCGACGGTCAGGGTGAGACCGGCAAGACTCTGAATGTCCTGCAGATTGTGTGCAAAGATGCGATAGATATACTCCGACGCGCCGGTCCGCAGGTACGCCCGATACGCCGCCGGAATTTCTGCACCGGCGAGATCCACGCTGCGGGTCCAGCCCCAGAGTTGATACTCGGCGGTCTGCAATCGCACGTCCGGCCAGATCCCGCGCCACAGCGCGCGAACCCAGTGGTACATGTCAATATGTGGCCAGGTGCGGATGTCCAGTTCCATGTGGTAAAGCCGCATTCGGTTGTACAGGACGTGCCGATCATAGGTTTTCCCATTATACGTGACGATACCGCGAGATTGCGTGATGTGTTCCGCGAGTGCCCAGAGCATGGCCGGTTCCTCTTCCAGTGTGCGCAGAAAAAACTGCCGGACCCGCAACATCCCGTCCTCAACCCGACCGATGCCGACCAGAAAGGGCAGCACACCGACCCCGCCACCGAGACCGGTGGTCTCCACATCGAGGAACAGCCATTCGCTGAGCCTGCCCGTACACGTCGGATCGTCCGCACGTCCCAGGATCACCGCCGCGCACGTCGTGAGATCGTCCCAGGGCCAGAACGGCGTGGGCAGCAGCCATTTTTCGCGATAAAAACATACCCCGTATGGGGTCTCGATCTCTGCACCCACGATATCCGTCGGAAGATCCGTGGGGGGAACCGCAAGGATGTGCGGCGACTCCTGCCGATATCGACGGTACAGATCCCACATCCGCGACGTCGGAAGTGCGGTCTCCCGCGTGGACCGTTCCCTGTCGGAAGGTGTCTGCACGAATCCACAACCCGCACGAAGCCGCCGCAGCCGTTCTTTCAGATCGGACATCATCCGCCTCCGCATAGTAGCATACGCGAATCCGGTAAATTTGACCAATCCTGAACGGTCCGGGATGGGAGGAGGAAGACCCGGGTGGCGGGGAGACGGGCACACCCACAGTGTGCCGTTGCCCGTCCCGATTGTCGACGCACGGTGTTGAACCATCGGCACAGCACCCGGGAACCCCGCGCAGGCGTCTATCGCGGTTCCCAGGGATCAACCGCCGTCCCCGTTTTCAGGCAACGGTATGGAAAACATGCACACGACCTTCACGGTCCATCTCTCGCATCAGGTGTACCCATGGACGAGGACCGGTGTGTATGTATCGCCCTGGCGCTGTTGCCCGAGTTGCGGGGACGGGCGGGTGATCTCCTGCGTGACGTTGACCGACCTGCCACACTGCGCGGGGGGAGCGGACTGCCCATTGCCGTTCGGGCACGCTGGCGGGACGATCGACTGTGGCAGGCGGTCCGTACATGCGAGGCTGCCGCAGCACGTGCGGGGTACCGTATCGTGACCTGGGTCGACCGGGACTTTCCGGAATCTCTCCGGCGCATTCCGCATCCCCCGGCTGCCCTGTGGGTGGAGGGCACCTGGCCATTGCCGTCTCCTCCCCGACTGGCAGTCGTCGGATCCCGACGTGCCACGCCGTACGGCTTGCAGGTGGTTCGGTTCCTGCTCCCCCACCTGATCGCGCACCGCATCCCGATCATCAGCGGTTTCGCCCGGGGTATCGATACGGCCGTGCACACGCTGTGTGTGGAGCAACAGGGGTATACCATCGCCGTGTTCGGACACGGACTGCAGCATACGTATCCGCGCGAAAACCAGAAACTCCGTCGAACCCTCCGCAACGGGTACGGGACACTGATCAGCGAATACCCCCCGGACGTGCCCCCACGTCCGGAACTGTTTCCCATCCGCAACCGGCTCATCAGTGGACTTGCCGACGTCGTGCTCGTTGTGGAAGCACCGGCGCGTAGTGGTGCACTGAATACCGCCCACTGGGCACTGGAACAGGGACGTGCGGTGCTCGCCGTTCCGGGTTCGATCCTGCGCACCACTTCCGTGGGAACGAACTTCCTCATTCAACAGGGACTCGCGCAGGCGGTGCTCCGCTGGCAAGACATCGCCCGGACACTGGGTATCGAAACCCGTACACATGCGGTACCTCTGGACACTGCCGAACCGACTGCGCCGGACTGGGTACGGGAACTGCTGCAGCGGATCCCCCTGGACGAACCCGTGCATATTGACACGCTGATCCGCTGGGCACATGAGCGTGGTATCGATACGGATGCGTTGTATACCCGGCTTCTGGAACTGGAAATGGCAGACCGGATCCGCTCCCTCCCCGGGCGGCGGTACATCCGGCTGGTGGGAAAGTGAAGACAGCCGGTACATTTCACCGCCGCGGCGTCACACCGTTTCCGGAAGGATCAAACCGATTTTTTCTGCAATCCCGGTACGGAAAATGAAACGCTGTCACTCACTAACCGAAATCGGGACAGGCCATGGGACACCGTGGGTCCCCATGCGGTCATGCGCTATCCCCCGCCCATGCGATGCCCCGTCCCCTGTCTTCCGTCTCCCGTCCCGGACACCGGACACCTGACACCTGGGACCTGACACCTGACACCCGACACCCGGGACCGGAGACCGGTGGATCCGGTGGTGCGCATGTCCCATGGCCTGTCCCGATCCCAGTCACTAACTGTTGCGGATGGTCTTTTCGTAAATACGATACACCTTCGTGCGTTCGGCACCGATCTGTGCGATCGTACGGTTCATGACGTGGTTGTCTTCCAGGATCCAGGACATCTCCGCGTGCTGATACCCGCGCCGATCCCCACGGACACATATCTCGGCGATCATGGCCACATCGATCCCGCGCAGACGAAACCGATGCTGAACACCGAGCGTGATGACGCGAAAACTCGTGATCTTTCGCATCCCCCGCAGCAAATGCCACCACCCGAAAGGCAATATCCGTCCATTGCGGATGCGCCGTAACACCTGGTGAATGTCCGGAATCCCGATGGCAAACCCCACCGGCTGGCCCTCCCACTCCGCGACGATCAGCAGATCGGGATCGGCGATCGGTTTGAGTTCTTTCGCCATATGCAAAAACTCGCGGTGCATCATCGGCACGAATCCCCAATTGCGGGACCATGCGTCGTTATAAATCGCCCGGAGTTGTTCGGCCTCTTCCTCGAGACGGCGCATTACCAGCGTCCGGATACACAGCCGATCCCCCGCGCGGCGCAGGATCCGGTCCCG
>CAZIRO010000022.1:5209-23740 GCA_964541595.1 uncultured Acidobacteriota bacterium | reverse complement strand
CGTCGTTACGATCGGGCCCTTGACGGGATCGATATAGACGTCCATCTCACTGCGGACCCCGAATTCCGGTAGATAGATCCCCGGTTCGATGGAAAAACCGGTCCGCGGAATCAGTGCCCGGTTGTCCCGGGTTTCCAGATTGTCCAGATTCGCACCGTTGCCGTGCACCTCCCGGCCGATGCTGTGACCGGTGCGGTGAATGAAATACCGTGCATACCCGTACCGGCGGATGGTATTGCGTGCTGCGTCGTCCGCTTCCCATCCGTATACGATCTGGCCCGCGCGGAACCGTTGCCGGATCAGATCCAGTGCGTTCGACTGGGCTTCATAAACGATCTGGAAGATCCGCGCGTACTTCTCCGGAACGGTCTCCCCGGCATAGGCCATCCACGTGGTATCCGCATAGATGCTGTCCGGTTGATCGAGTCGGGCCCAGATATCAATGAGAATGAGATCCCCCCTGCGGATGGGAGCGGACCGTTCCCGGGTCGGCGCATAGTGCGGATTGCTTGCGTTTGCATTCACGGCGACGATCGGTGCATGATCGGCCACAAGGCCCTCCTCCCGGTAGAGTTGCACAATGTACTGCTGGACATCGTATTCGGTGATCGAACGACCTTCCAGCAATGCTCGTTTGATGAACAGGAACGCGCGATCTTTGATGCGGATGAGTTTGCGTGCCGCCGCAAAATGCGTCTCCCGCTGCGCGTCAGACCATACGGCTTCGAACTGCTGGACCAGATCGGCGGAACTGACAACGCGCACACCAAAACTCCGAATCAGATCGATCGTTCCCCCGTCCACGAGACTGACGTAGGGAATGTCGTTGTTCGGGGAAAACTCCATCGCCACCGTGCGTGCGCCGCGCAGCGCACGTTTCAGTTCAGTGTGCAACTGCTGCCAGGAGAGATAGATCCGCTGTTCGCCCGGGTACCCATCCAGACAGTGCGGTTCAATGATGTGGCAGATACGAATGGGCGTTCCCTTCGCGGGGATCCAGTAAAACCAGCGGCGTGTGCCCATGGCTTCGGATGAGCGCAGGAGCACGCGGTTGGCAATGACGTTCCGGCCGCGGAAATCGGCCATCAACCAGCCGTCGATATCCCGTTCCTGCAGTGCGCGCTGAATGGCCGCCACACGGGCGGCGCGTTCCGGAACCACGGATGCGGGGTGTTCGGACGATACACGTTCCGCCATGCTGCCCACCTCCGGCAGTCCGAAGAAAAGTACAAATACCATAGTACAAATACCGAATCCATGCATGGGATGACCTCCTGAACGGGGTCCGGGGAAAACGGTTCCGTGCCGCACTCCGACAGGTTGTTGTAGAGGCATCGTACATGGAGTCAAGGTCCGGTGCAACATTCCGGGTCCGAGATCGGGACTTATCCGATTGGAACACGGGAGCAGTTTGTGGCATGATGTTGTTATCGAGTTCCTGACGGAGACGGAACGTATGACCACGATCGAGCGTCAGATGTTGCTGCGCACGGTGCGGCAGGCACGGTTGATGTGGATGGCCATGTGCGCATCCGTGGGCATATACATCGGCTTAGCCGTAGTGCTACCGTATATTCTCCACAGGCGGTCATTTATTGCGGTGCCTCCGTCGGTGCAACCATGGCTGACCCTGGCGTTTGCCGTCGCCGCGGTCCTGCTCGTCGGGATCATGCACATGTTCAACCGGAACCAGCTACAGCGTATTATGGCACGGGTTCGCGGGAACGATCATGCGGATGCAGCGGCACATTCGGCATTGCAGGCGCTGCTCAACGGGGCGACGCGGCAGTTTGTGGGATATGAAACCGTGGCGCTTCTCGGGTTGATCCTGTTCTTCATGACGGGACGGTATCTGGAACCGGCCATTTTCTGGTTCGCCGCCGTCGCGTTGTGATGGGTGCATGCACCGGATCCGACACGATGGGAGGAAACCCTGACCGAGCACGGGATTCTATTCCGTTGACGCATGACGGTCGCGGGCGTACAGGTACGCCAAGATCGCCTGAACCTCGTCTTTTTGCAAAGGAATACGCGGCATGGGCGTATATCCGGGCCGCACCGGCATACGTCCCTGCGCACGGTAGATCTGCATCGGGTTCTCTATCCATTGCCGGAGTGTATCCCGGTCGTAGCGACGTGTGACGCCGTGTATGGGGGGACCCACGGCACCGGTGGCGTCGTTCGGATGGCAGCGTGCGCAGTGTCTGCGAAATAACTGCTCGCCTTTCCGGACGAGCACCGCCGCGTTCGACAACGGGTGCTTATCGGATCGGTGCGCGGACCGTTCCGAAGACGGACAACCGAGCAACAGAACGACCATGATACTCCAACATCCCACCAGAACGGCCGTGCGTTTGAATGCGGTCATCCCAAACCCCCCGGTGACCGGATCGGTGCGTGCGCAGTGATTGGACGTCCATCTCCGCAACGGAATTTTCACCGTATGTCCCCGATGAATCCGGTGCATCCTCCGGTCCCATGGACTGCTCCGATTTCAGCAGGGGAACTGAGATCCGATCATAATTCCACGGTTTCCTCATCTGTAGCGGAAATCCGCAAATTCCACAGATCGTTGTCCCTTCAGCATTTCCGGAATTTATGATCGGATCTCAGCAGGAGAACCCTTGCATCGGTGGAATGTTCTGATTATACATTCGGTGAAAGGCAGTGTGCGAGTACACACCAGTGTGTGTGTCGGAATCTCCATTCCACTGGAGACCGAACGGGATATGGCCATCATGAGTACCGTATTTACGCTGCAGGAAGCAGAATTGCTCCGACGGAAGATCGAACCGAAATTGCGACGTATGCGTGAGGAGTACGAAAAGTTACAATCGATCTACGCAAAGATTCGGGCACTCCGGGAACGGATCCGCCTGTCCGGTGGGTATTATGCGCTTTCGGATACAACGGTCATCGTTCAGGCGTTGCAGGCACAGGAACGCGTGGTGCAACAGTTTCTGAAGGAGATTCAACGTACCGGCGTCATTGTACGGGATATCCCGGCCGGTCTGGTCGATTTTCCCGGCGAACTCGATGGAGAACCGGTGTTCTGGTGCTGGAAACTCGACGAGGCGAAAATCCTCTACTATCACCGCCAGGACGAGGGGTTTCAGGGACGCAAACTCATTCCTTTTGACAGGTTACGGCACACGTCCGCTTCGGACAACGAAGGGTCCGCATCCAGTTGATGCCGGATCACGGCCTGGATGTGATTGCATGGGCGACCGGACCGGCGAAAGTGTTTGCACGTGCACTGCAACGGAGAAAACCGCACACGGAAACCCGGATGACTGTCTTTTTGCACGCCCTGAACGAGAAAATACTGATTCCCGGCATCATACCGGACCGTATACCGAGAAGCCAGTTCCGGACGACGCCGTGCCATGATCGTGGCCCAGGCAATCCGGGACAGTTCGTCCGCACGTTGATTCTCTTCACGCGGCACCCATGCGACGGTTACCGAAGCGCCGCGATCGCGGGCACGCGTGAGCCACAACTGAACCTGCCGGTATAACGGCTGCAACCGCCTGGAACGCACACGGTATACACCCTGAATCTGCAGGACCACGAGCTGGCTGTCGGTATACAGGCGAACGGCATCTCCGGGATGCAGTCGGGGCACCAGCCAGGCGAGTGCCTGCAGGACGGCTGTGTATTCGGCGACGTTATTCGTTGCGTTCGGACCCTCCGCTGCCAGACCGCATCCGGTTTGAATCTCCCGTCCCCCGCGCCCGACTGTCCACCCGTACGTAGCAATCCCACCGGGATTCACCGGTTCGCACAACCCGTCGCAGTGTACGATATATATCCTGGACTCTCCCATGGTCCACCGTCGAGTGCTCTGGATTCCCCGTCATTGTACACGAAACTCACCGGACTTTGTCACATCCAGTGGTGCGCATGTCCCATTGCCTGTCCCGATCCCAGGTGTTTTTCCGTTGCCGAAACCCACCTCTCCTGGTATCATCACGTGCACGATCCAAAGCCCGGAGCAACGCATGATGGTCCAGGCGTCCCGGTCTACCGAACCCTGGCAGGTCCGGCTGGCCCGGTATTCGTTCAAAAAACGCGAAAAGTTGACCATTTTGCAGTATCTCCTGCGCGATCTGCCGAAAGATGCACTCTGTCTGGAGATCGGTTGCGCACGCGGCGCGATCAGTTATTTTCTCCGGCAGTGGGGTGGTATCTGGGTCTCGGCCGACCTCGATGCGCCGCATGTCCACGAAACACGTCGCGTTGTGGGCGACCGTGTGGTGCAGATCGATACCCGCGGGTTACCGTTCCGTCCGGAGACGTTTGACGTGGTCGTGTCTCTCGATTATATGGAACACATTGAGGATGACCGTGCGGTGCTCGACGAACTGTGCGCACTCGTCCGACCGGGGGGTCGATTGATCATCGGCACGCCCTGTACCGGCCGGTTCTATCTGCTCAATCGGATTAAACCCCGGATCGGCCTGCAGTTGGCGCATTACGGCCATGTGCGTGAAGGGTATCGTCCGGAAGATCTCCACGTGGAGTTAATTTACCGGGGGTTCGAGGTCGAACGTATCATCACATATGCCCGGTTTTTTACAGAACTCGTCGAGATGGTATTGAACGCGTGGTATGTGCGCAAACGGCGGCGGGTCGGGGATTCGGCCACATTGCGTGACGGCATCGTCGCGCCATCTACGGAAGCCGATTTTCGTGCCATTGAACGCACGTTTCGCTGGTATCAGCGGGTGTATCCGATCCTGTGGGGATTCACACGTCTGGATTATCTACTCGTGCCGATCCGCGGCTATGCCCTGATCATTGCCGCACGCAAACTGGATTCCCCGATGTGGGCACGGTTCCATGCAGCCCGAAGTGGTCGTTCCGTGGGAGGAGAGCCTGCGCATCTGGCCACCCCCTCGTGATGTGGTGGTGGTCATCGGCGGTGTGGACAGCGGCAAGTCGTACTGGATCCGTGCATACTGCCAGCGGTATGCGGACGCCGACATCGGTCTGGTCAGTGGAGACCTCGGACAGGTACTCTTCGGAGTTCCCGGTCTCATCAGTTATGCGCCGTTCCGAAAAGACCAGCCGGATATCGAAACGTACTTCCCGGAAACGTGTGCATTTGTGGGTCAGACACATCCGAACGGTCGCTTTCTCCAGACGATCGAAGCCATTTTCCGCGTCGTCACACATGCACGTCGTCGTCATACGACCGTACTGGTCGATACGGATGGTCTTATCGCCGACAGTGTGGGACGGGAGTATAAACGGCTCCTCATTATGATGTGTCGTCCCTGTTCGGTTGTTCTGCTCGCGCATCCGACGGAAGTCGCGCCCTGGCAGGCGATGCTCGCACCCCTGGAGGGCGTCCGTTTCCTCGGTGTCCGACCCAGCGACCAGGTACGTTCGAAATCCGCTTCCGAACGCGCACACCGGCGGCATCGCATGTTTCAACGGTGGTTTCAGGAAACCGAGCGACATATCGTACCGATCGACGCTCTGCTCCTCAGTGAATCTACCGGGCTCGGGGAGCCCGTACGCGGCACCATGTGGGAGACCATTGTGCAGGTACTCGGCGACCGCGTGATCTACGCGGAACGGTCCGGACGTACGGTACGTGTATTGACACGCGAGCCCCTGACAGCCGTTGCCTACCACCGGTTGCGTGAGGTTGTGGCACCGTACACGGTCACCGTGCGTCCGTTGATCACCTGGCGCCGGCGACTGATCGGCGATATCGGTCCGGACGGGTTCGCCTCGGGGATGGGCCGTATCGTCGGGTGGTCGCATTTGCCTCCGGTCCTGGAAGTCGAAGGGCGCTTTTTCCGCACCCCGGGTCCCGTCTGGATCGTCGGCACCGGGACGTTTCCCGAGGTCGGGTAATCTGCAAACGGAGACGGGTTCCGACCGCTCCGATCCCACGATCGGAACCCGTCGGTGTTCCAACTACCAGACAACCTGCAGGGTCGTCAGGACTTTTCGTGCCGGCAGATACTGCGCCGGCGTGAACATCGATGGAGTCGTGATCGGAACCCGCCGATCGAGCAGGTTTTCCGCATCCACCCGGAGCCACACGTCCGGCTGCCGCGCAATTCGGAATCCCAGCGACCCGTTCAGGTACAGGTATGCGGGCATGCGTGCGGACGTGGTAGACATGCGAGACGGTGCCTCCATCGACGTCCCGTGCATCGTGTGTCCGTGCATGCGCCCATGACCGTGGTGGTGCATCGCGGGCAGGCCGCTTGCCCAGGTGCCGGAAAGTGTCAGGTATCCGTTCCGATGCCATCGCCAGGTGATCCAGCCGTTGACCGTATGGCGCTGGTCCATGGGTGCAAAGAATCGGGACCGGTCCCGCGGATCGGTCCCGGCGGCACCGTATCCGCCGGTCAACGGGTTGTACAGGTAATGCCAGGCAAGGATGTAATTCACACCCAGCGATAGCCGTTGCCCGACAGTTCCCTGTACACTCGTCTCCAGACCGTAAATGCGCTCGGCACGGAAGTTCGCAAACGGAAACCAGTAGAGCGGTGTGGCCTGGACGGTATGGAACAGGTTGCGGGTCAACCGCACGAACGCATTGGCCTGAATGCGCCATGTCCGATACTGGCCGCGAATCCCGACTTCCACCACGTCCGATACGGACGGGCGTAAAGGCCGGCTGCCGGAGCTCCGGCTGCTGATCAGGTAATTCTCCAGCGGGGGTACCCACACGAGGCGGTTGTAACTCACGAGAAACCCCACGGTAGCGTGTCGGGGTCGGATGAGGATGTTCATACGGGGGGACAGATATGTCGATCGTTCCAGCAGGTCCAACCGATCCAGCCGAATGCCGAGGTTCACACGCAACCATTCGGTCCACCGGAAGTGCAGATCGGTGTAAACCCCCGTGATCCAGCCGTCATCCTGCAGACGCACCGGGTGTTCGTCCGGAGATGTTGTTTCGCCGTGTGCGTGTACGGCCGGATGCATTTCCATCTGCATGTCCATTGCATCTGTGGACATCGGTATGAGGTGTTCGTTCCAGGTCAGCCGTCGTGTCTGGATGCCCCATTCGATATCCAGATCGGGCGACACCGTATGCGTGACCATGAGATCGGCACCGATCGTACGGTCGTCCCGTCGGGCGTGTTCCATCGGCACGCTGTCTCCCATAGGGGCAACGTTCAGGCGCTGAACCTGACGAAACGCGATCAGGTTGAACTGCACCTGCAACGCTGCATGCGTGTACGTCATTTCCAGAAGTCCGCCGTTCTCCTGAAGGGCCAGGGACTGGGTCCAGACGTCCACCGCTGGGTCGATCGGGACGTCCATTTCCCCGAAGTTCCAGAACCCCGTGACGGCCGTCCACCATCGATCACTCCACTGCACGTCGCCGCGCAGAAACAGCCGGCCGGTCTTGCCGGTGTCGTGTACGATATCGCGACTGCGCGGCTGGAAATACTGGTCCGTGCGCAGTGCGGAACCGTGTAGAAACAGTCCCCACCGGTCCCGCCCCGCAGCCAGGGCGAACCGTCCCTGCACCGTTGCCTGGGTACCACCGGCGAGTTCCAGATGGCCGCGCGGTCGGGTCTGCCGGATTCCCGAGCGTGGCAGCACCTCCATCTGGCCCATGAACCGCCAGCCGTACCGTGCGGGATACGCACCCGTGCGCAGCTGCAACCACGCAAAGACGTCCGGATCGGGCCCCAGCCCGAGAATGGGATTGAGCGAACCGAGTAGTGACGATCCGTTGAAGTTATACCCGATCGAAATTTCCGCTCCGCGGACATGCGCGATGTCGTCGTGAGATCGCACCACACCCGGGACCGTCTCGGCAAGGAGGTCCTGCAACTGCAATGTGCGGGTGACCGGGAGGGTCTCCATCTGAGTTTCCGATACCGTGTGCGTAACGATCGGCCGTTGCAGTTCCACGGTCGGTGCCGTGCCGTGGACTTCGATCTCGGCATGTCCCTTCAGGAGAGATGTGAGCGCAAACCGGACTACCTGGGAGGGATGCATGCCCACCGCGACGTTCCGGGATGCCACCGTGGATGCCCCGACCTGCAGATCGATCCGATACGCTCCGGGACGCAAATAGACGCGCCAGACACCGTTGCCAAGACTCTCCGGCCGGATGTCCAGCGAATGGCCGTCCGCACGGTAAACGGCGATATGGACCGTATCCTGCGGAACGGGTTCGACGATCACGTAAACCGGGACACGCGATTGCGCATAGCCCGTGGCCGTCAGGAAAACCAGGCAAATCACTGCCATGAAGGTGTACCAAATGTATCGCATCCCTGTGCCTCCTGTCCCATGGGTTTATGGGTGAACCGGATAGGGATGTATCGGGAACACATGCGGTTCGTATCCCGCACATTCAGTGTGCACACAGGAAACGTGCGCTTTCGTGCGGTTCCACGATCCCGCCCCGGATGTTCACGTACGCGTTTGCGGGGATACTACCCCCGCGTGATGGAGCGGGGTGGAGGAACAGGGACGTCCGGTGAGAGGACAACCAGGTGATGGAGGGGCGTCCATTCAAGGAAGTTCACCTGAAGGTTCGGGATCACAGGGAATATGTCCGCAGGGAGAAAGGGTTCCGTCCATATGGACGTTATGGTCGGATGGTCGGGCAAGTGACAGGCTTGCAGGGCACGGCGCGCATGGACACAGCAACAGACACCCTGATCACACCCGCAGTGGTGTGTGCCCGCAAGGCTCACACCGGCCATCCATACAATGGTCACACAGGTCCACCACACAATGAGCGCGATCGCCGGAACGCGCCGCATCATACACAATGCCCGTCGTTCATATTCCTCATTATGCTATATCGAAGCCCTTGGTCTTGCAACGTTTTCTCCCGAAACCGGGACAGGAAGTGGGACACCGTGGGCACCCATTTGGTCATGTGCTATCCCCCAGCCCATGAGATTCCTGTGTCCCTGAGACCTGATACCTGACACCCAAGACCTGGCCCCGGTGTGAACCAGTGCATCCGCTGGTCCGGCGCGTCCCCTGTCCCATTGCCTGTTCCGATCCCGGTTTTTCCGCGATCAGGTCAGGGTGTGGGCCACTGCGGTCGCCACACGCCTGCGGGTGGGCTCCTGTGTGGTTTAATCCCACTGTCGGGGCGACCGCGGGGGTCGCCCCGTTTGAGCAGATCTATCTCATCGTTCGATTTTTCCGAGTTCACCAGAACGCACTTTTTCGATCAAGAGGTTCCAGGTCTCCGGTGCGAATTCTACCCAACGGTCACCGTCCCGGATGACCACGCGTTCCGGGTAGATTTCGATTTCCGGGCACCCCACACCGCATGCCGGGCACAGGGAAATTGTCTGTTTTTCCTGCATGATCGTCCTCCTGAAGGGGGTCGAATGAGCCGGCCCGGTCGACGTTGCTCATTTTTATGGTAAAGTCTGGAGCATACTCCAGGATCCAGCTGAGATTGGTACAGGCAATGGGACCCGGCGTGTCCCCATGGACCCCGCGATAACCCGTCATCCAGGATACGCTGCCGCCTGGGACCTGACACTTGAGACCCGCCACCTGGGACCTGAGACCTGTTCCCGGTGTCGACCAAGCCATCCGCTCATTCGTCACATCCCTATCCCATTGCCTGTCCCGATCCCAGGATCCATCACTTGACAGCAGAGAACCCCTTGACTATGATTGATTAATCAATTGATCATTGAAGGATTTGAACATGGGTGAGCAGTAATATGCGTTGAAAGATGCCGTGTATACCGAAATCGCACGCATCGGTCAGGCGCTCAGTAGCCCGAAACGCCTCGCGTTGCTCGAATTGCTCTGCCAGAGTCCCCGATCCGTCGAGGAACTCGCCCGGGAAGCCGGTCTCACCCTCGCAAACGCCTCCCAGCACCTGCAAGTCCTGCGTCGTACTCACCTCGTAAAGGCCCGCAAGATCGGCCGTACTGTCATTTATCGCATTGCCCATCCACAGGTCTGCGCATTTTTCCGAATGCTGCGCACACTCGCGGAACAGCACCTGCCCGAGATCGAACGGATCGTGCGTCAGTTCCTGAAGGACCGGTCAGAACTGGAACCCGTGGATCGGGATACGCTCCTGCAACGTGTTCGCAATGGCGAAGCCATCGTGATCGACGTCCGTCCATCTCGGGAATACCGCACGGCCCATGTCGCCGGTGCGATCTCCGTGCCACTCGATGAGCTGGAACGCCGTCTGGCAGAACTGCCGCGCGATCGGGAGATCGTGGCTTACTGTCGGGGACCCTACTGCATCATGGCCGTGGAAGCCGTTCGCATCCTGCGTGCGCACGGGTTCCGGGCATTCCGTCTTGCATACGACGTGCATGACTGGCAGGCGCTCGGTTTTCCCGTAATCACTGAAACGGATTGAGAGGGAAAGCCCGATGCAAACCGTACTTATAATCCTGAACGATGCGCCTTATGGAAACGAACGTCCATATAATGCACTGCGCCTGGCCATCCAGTTGGCAAAGCGACCGGACGTACACGTTCGGGTATTTCTCGTGGGAGACGGGGTGTTGTCTGCTCAACGTGGTCAAAAGGTGCCGACGGGGTATTACAACATCGAACATATGCTGCGGACACTGATCCGGAGAGGTGGGGAGATTGCCGTCTGTGGCACGTGCTGTGCTGCCCGTGGCGTGGAGGCACAGGATCTCGTCGATCGTGTGCAGCCCGGCAGCCTGGATCTGGAAACCGACTGGGTTCTTGCGGCACATAAGGTACTGGTGTTTTAAACCGTCCATCGGCGAACTTCTACGTACGGAGGAGATCATGGCGTGGTGGGTGGACATCCTGCGCGTTATCCATGTCATCAATGCTGTATTGATGGCATGGCCATTCTATGCGCTGGTCACCGTGAACCAGCGCATTCGCCTGGGACCGCCGCTGGGAGATCGGGTCGATCGGTATATGGAGAATATCATCAAGAACCGCACGATTCCCTGTTTTGTCTTTCAGGCGACCGCACTGGTCACCGGACTGGCGATCATCCTGTTGCGCGGTCTCGGCTTGCGGGTTCTCGTTACCAACCCGGTACTCGGTGCAAAACTGGTGCTGTTGCTGCTCATCGGCGGACTGTTGACCTACGTGCATGTCTCCCTGCAACCCCGGATCGACCGGTTATTCGCCCAGGCTGGAGATGCAATTCCCCCGGAGATTGCAGCGCAGATCAACGCATTGCGTCTTCGACGCAAACGCCTGGCTTCCGTCTGCATGTTTGTTGTACTCGTCATTGTCATGCTGGGTGTTCAGGTGTACGTCCCGTTCCCTCTGTGGCTGACGGGACTGTTCATAGCGGCCATTCTGCTCTTTACGTGGCGCACCTATCGGAGTACTGTTCCGTATGGGTGGTTTTAAATAAAGTGATGAGAGAGAGAGAGAGAGAAGTGACGGGAGGCAAAGTCACGAAGGGAAAAGTGACGTGAAGTGATACAGGAAGGGACAAGGTATAACCGGGATCAACTTTGTCACTTTTCTTCCGTTCGCAGATATACAATAGTTGCGCCAGGACCCCCCTCACGCGGCGCGGCCGGTTCCAAACGCTCCACCAGATCGTGACGCCGCAGGTATTGCAATACCGCTCGTTTCAATCGCCCCGGACGGTATCCGTGGATCACACACACACGATGAAGGCCCGCACGCATGGCGCGGTCCAGCATCCGGTCGAGTTGATCCAGCGCTTCCGGGATGTGCAACCCGAGCAGGTGAATGGTCGATACGGCCGATGTCTCCGGCAATGTTGTGGACAGTGCGGTCTCCGACGTGGGAGATCCTGCCGGTGCCGATTGCAGCCAGGACAGAGGGACGTGCATGCGTTTTCCTGCAATCTGGACGACGGCGAGATTTCGCTGCCGGTCAATGCGTTCGATCACCCCGGTTGTTGAGGACGTGCGCAAACGTACCGTCTGGCCGGGCTGCCAATCTTCGGAGATATCGGCCTGTTCCAGTGCTTCCGGCGGACGTAATTGTGCCCTCTGCTGTTCGCGAAACGTACGTGTGAACGCACGAAACTGTTCACGCAAATGCTGACGCAACCGGGGGTCTTCGACCGTCTGCAACAGTTGCTGCCATCGCTGTTGCTCAGTGTCCCACCAGGTTTGCACCCTGCGTTTCCACGCTTCCCACTCCTTCACCAGTGCCGTCCGGTATTGTTCCAGTTCATGCTGCTTCTTGGCAAACGCGGCTTCCATTTCCGCGCGTTGACGCTCAACCTCCCGCAGACGGACTTCAAACTGATGCTGGGTTTGTTCGAGTTGACGGATGACGTCCAGCCAGCGGCGGTACTGGGGATCGAACGTCTGTTCGGCTTCCCGGAGAACCGTATCCGGCATCCCGAGACGCCGCGCAATCTGTAGCGCATGGCTGGCGCCGAGTGCGTGCGGGATCAGGCGGAACGTCGGTTCCAGCGTATCCGGAGCGAATTCCATGGATGCCGTGACGACATCCGGGTGGTCCATGGCCATCATCTTGATCGGCGTGAGGTGGGTTACCGCGATCACCTTTCCGGGACGCTGCCGCAGGTGGTGCAGAATGGCGATACCCAGTGCGGCGCCCTCCACGGGATCGGTGCCGGTGCCGAGTTCATCAATGAGATACAGCCCGCGCCGTACATCGGTCGTCAACATCGGCACAATCCGGCGCATGTGCGAGGCAAACGTGCTCAGGTTTTGCAGAATATCCTGCCGGTCACCGATATCGGCCATCACGTGTGAGCACAGCGGGATGACCGTGTCCGACGCTGCCGGAATCGGGAGCCCCGCATGCGCCATCACGGTAAGCAGGCCGACCGTTTTCAATGCGACGGTTTTCCCCCCGGCGTTGGGTCCGGTAATGATGAGGACTTTTTCGGAAGATCGCATCGTGAGATCGAGCGGTACGACTGTACTTCCGGAACGGCGTGCCTGTATGACGAGTATCGGATGCCGTGCTCGACGGGGTTCCAGAACGTCCGCGTCCCGGACTTCCGGAATTTGACAATCGTACGTATACGCAAATGCAGCGATGGCGAGCAGTGCATCCAGCCAGGCCAGTCTGCGGAACAGCCGTCCCCACGAGGGAATCTGCCGTAAATGGCCGGTGAGTTCCTGCAGGATGCGATGTATTTCTTCGCGCCGCTGTTCTTCCAGAATGACGTACCGGTTGTTCCACTCCACGAGTTCGAGCGGTTCGAGATAGACCGAAGCACCGCTGCCGGACGTGCCGTGCACGATCCCGGGAATACGATGCTGCTGGTCTGCACGAACGAGTAGCACCCACCGATGTTCCCGCTGTGTGCGGATGCAGTCCTGAATGGCCGGGGCATATTCCGGTCGCTCCATCAGTGCCCGCAGCTTTTGATCGATCTGACGGCGCAACTGTCGCCATTCACGCGCGATCCGGCGCAGCGTCGGGGAAGCATCGTCCAGGATCTCGCCTTCCGGTGTGATCACGGACCGTACACGCTGCCGGAAGTCATCCAGAGTCGGCAACCGAACGATACGATGATAGATCCCGCGCGGCAGCGTGCGATGGGGGCGAAACGCCTGGACGACAGCAGCAATCGTTGCAAAGAACGTCACCATCGTCCACAGTTCCTGCGGGGTCAGCCAGGCGTCGGCAATGGACGCACGGCGGGCAAGCGCACGTACGTCCGGGAGATACCGCAGAGAAGGGCGTCCAGCCTGTTCATACACGTCCATGATCGCAGCAACGGCACGCAGACGGCGCCGGATCCACCGCAGATCACTCCGTGGCACGAGTCGTCGCAAATAGCGCCGTCCGTAAAACCCTGCCCATCCGGCAATATGACGTAAGACGGTAGTATATTCCAGGCTGCGGAGCGTCCCGGGAGATGTGCATAACCGCGCTGGCTTTGTGTGTTCGCGCCCGGCCATTGCAATGGCCTCCTTCTCGTGTCACGTCCAGCCTCACAGCCACCGCATGGCGACCTCACAATGCAGGGAATTTATCCGGACTGCAGCATGCGCAGTAGAAACGCAATGATCGTTAACAGTGTGGCGAATTGCAGTCCCACCAGCCAGGTGAAATACCGGTTGAATCGCTGTTCCAGACCTTGAAATTGGGCGAGCAGTTCGTCCCGCGTCCGTTCAACTTTCTGATCGACTGCCCGGATTTCCGTCAACAGTTCCTCCCGAACACGGTCCACCTTCTGGTCCACCGCCCGGATCTCCGTCAACAGTTCCTCCCGAACACGGTCCACCTTCTGGTCCAGATGAAACATCATATCCCGCAACTCTCCCCCGAGTTTACCCTGTTCTTCCACCCGGCCTTCCAGGTAAGCCACGCGTTCTTCCAGCGACTCGAGCATTATCATCCCCCAACTCAGGATTCCCAGCATGATCGTAAACGGAGCGAGCGGGGTTTGTCCAATACGGCAAACGGGACCGTACCGGGTAATCGCTGGCGGTGCGGAAGAACGTGCTGCCTCATCGCCTGGATCGCCGGAGCGACCCTCGGACTGCTGGTGCAACACTTTCTGCGGGATGATGACCGGCGCGGATTGTTCCGATTTATACGGGGGCTGGCGCACTGAATTCCCGATGCGGCGAGTGCATGTCTCCGGGTCTATGGAATGCGGGCATTTCAACAGCAGCCGATCCCGGACAGGCGAGAAAAGAGTGGTTTGCGAATCCGGATCAACCGGACCATTCGGCAGGGGATCCCCTGGGCCTGAAGCGTGCTGAGAATATCCCGCACCTGTATGAAATCGGAAGCAAAGGCGACCAGCATGCGCGTATGAGGATGTTCAGGGTCGCGAGACACTCCGCAGACGCCAGGAAGGGTCCGGACAGTTTCCGTAATACGCTGACTGCATTGAAAACATTCTGCTGGATCCCACGTCAGAATTACAACGTGATCGGGCGTCGGCCGCTCCCGCACCTGTTCTTTTGTACGGAATGCGTCGTACATACGGTGACGCAGTCCCCAACCTGCAAATATCAGCAAACCAACGGCACCCATCCATACGGACTGGCGCATTTCTCTTCTCCCCCGATAGCATGCTCATAGCGTGCAACACGCGTCCTGCACGGAGGGTTCACCATCACCGTTGCCCGGAATCGCGGCGGCCGTCGTCCGCACAATTTCTGCCGTTTTGACATCCACACGTTCCCGTAATGCAGCCTCGATCACACGCTGCACCAGAGGACCACAGCAACGCCCTGAGGGATTGGTCACATGACACCACTTTCCGGTACGGGCGCCGGTGTATTTCTGAATATCTTTCAGAGAATCGCAGCATCTACGCACGAGAATTTCATGCCGAATCGTCTCCGCGAGCACACCAATACAGTAGCAAACCGGGATCGGATCTTCGTTCACTTTATATCCAATCCTGGTCCGTACTTCGTCTACCGTGATCAGCCACTCCCCTTCGGGATGAATATAAACAACCGGGCATTGCAGATGAGGACAGAATCGGAACCCTTTTCGCGTACCCACGTCCGGTTTGACGCGGGGCCAGAACTTCTCGTGAACGTGATATAACAGCGTTATACTTTGGGGAACACGCCAGGCAGGTCGTCCACACTGGGGACACGTGGTTTGTCCCGGCGACCACTGCGCGTTCAGGATCTGTCCAGAAAGGGTTCGCATCTGATCACCTCCGTTGAGAGACTTCTGTTATCCCGCGCAACAGGACATCTTGCGGACGTCAACGGTAAACGCCTGTGCGACCAGGCGCAACCCTTCCGCCATTGTCAGGTACGGGGCAAGTGTCTGTACAAGGTCGTCCACACGCAGACCGTACTGAACAGCCAGCTGGGCCGCGTAGATGACGTCTCCGGCGTGATCGGCCAGGATATGCACGCCCAGAATCCGACCTGTGGGCGTTTCCGCGACCATTTTGAACAATCCGTGCGTTTGCCGATCCACGAGGGCCCGTGCGACAACGTCGAGGGGGAGTACCCGACTTTCCACGTCCAGGCCCTGCTGCCGGGCGGCCTCTTCCGTCAGACCAACAGACGCGATTGTCGGACTGGTGAACGTGATGCGCGGGACTACCTGCAGGTCTACATGATGGTTCGCATCGGTCAGGGCATTTTCTGCCGCGATGCGTCCTTCATATGCGGCGACATACACGAATTGTGGATGCCCGGTCACGTCACCGGCCGCCCACACGCGTGGATTCGTCGTACGCAGAGTAGCATCGACCTGCACGGCACCGCGTGCATCCGTTTCAATCCCCGCGTGTTCAAGTCCGAGGCCTGCCGTATTCGGGCGCCGGCCCGTGGCCACGAGGATCGCGTCGACGATCAGGACCTCCTCCCGTTGTTCCGGACCCCGTGCGACAGTGAGTGTTTTTCCCTCCGAACGGACCTCGACCCGACGTACTTCACTGGCGGTCCAGATGCGCATGCCTTCCGCAGTCAGGACTTCCGTCAGCCGTTCGCCGATCTCGGGTTCCTCGAACGGCGCGATGCGGGGCAGGATCTCGATCAGTGTGACCTCCACACCCAGACGTGTCAGCATCTGTCCCATTTCCAGCCCGATCGCGTTCCCACCGATCACTGCAATCCGCCGAGGCAATGCATCGCGTTCCATCAGGGTCGTGCTCGTAAGGTATCCTGCCTCCTGCAGTCCGGGGATGGGTGGGATCCAGGGTGACGCGCCTGTGGCAATGAGATAAGCCCCGGCGCGTACTGTTGTGCCGTTCACTTCGAGTGTTTCGGCATCGCGGAAGCGCGCGCGTCCGTGCAGCACCTCCCACCCGTATTCCTGCACGAGGTCTGCGTATTTCTCCTTCCGCAATTGCCGGATCAGGTCGTCCTTCTGCGTGCGGACAACTGACCAGATGACGGGACCGGTGGCATGGGGGACTCCATCGTACGGGTGCATACGGGCGAGATAATACACCTCGGCAACACGCAGGAAAAACTTGCTCGGTACGCATCCTACATTAACGCAGGTACCCCCGAGCGTATGTGACTCGATCATGAGGACACGCGCACCGAGTTCTCTCGCCCGGATCGCCGCTGAGAACGCCGCCGAACCGGATCCGATGATGGCAAGGTCGTAGGACACGTCGCGGGAAGCATGTACGAACGGACCGGGCGCGGTGTCCGGACGTTCTTCCGTGAGTTCAACCAGACGATAGCCTGCGCTTTCGATGGCACGACGCACCGTATCGATGTCTACAGGGGAGGGCGCAGTCAATCGTGCGGTGCCCCGGTGGAAACTGATGTCAGTGACAGACACACCAATGGCATCCAGTGCCTTTCGTACGGACGTTTCACAGTGTTCGCACGTCATGCCTTCGATGCGGGCAACGTAATACGGCATGGTTACCTCCTGATGCGATCGGGTTATTGACGTTGAGCATCGCTTGCAGATGTAGCCGAACCCCATTCCAGCGTGTATCCCATCCGTTGCAGACGCTGCTGGATCTCTGCACGCACTTCCGGTGTGGGCGGCTGCACCCAGTCGATGCGACCGACCGGATTCGGATACCGAAGTTCCACCCGTGCGATCTCCGGGCGCGCTTCCAGCATGGCCCGAATCCCGGACGCGCATCCCTCACAGGTCATGCCGTGCACTGTAAATGTCTCCTGCAGGACAACATCTGTTCCGCCGTGCTTCGCCGGAACGGGAGACGCAGGCGTCGTACCAAGCAGGGTGTTCACATAGTTCGGGAAAAAGGCGATGAGCAGCACAATGACCGTGATCGGCCATATGAGCACACGGTTCCATCGGTGAATCCGCGCGGTCCAGTGTTGAATTCCGGTATGCGGCTGTTCGGGTACACAGCACGTGTCGTTGTCTTCGCCGGCGGGTGAACACACATCGTCTTCCATCGTCCGCTCTGCCTGGGTCGTTCCGCCGTTGACCGGTGCCGGACGGCGAATCGGGCGGTAAGTGAGGTAGAACGCGAGTCCCAGCAACGCAAATGTAGCCGTGAGCAGGTAGGGTCGGTACTGTTCAAACACCTGAGCGATTCCCACAGTAGAAAATCCGACGACCATGGCCAGTAGCGGCAACCAGCAACAGGCCGATGCCGCGAGCGCGGCAGTAATGGCGCCGACGATCGGCCATGTGGTCGTCGCCGACCGGTGGGCATGCTGAGAATGTCGATGTGAAGTCATGGATCACCTCCATTACGCATGCTCAACTGCTCTGTTTCAGGATCAGCGCCAATGCGCGGGCAATCCGCTGCAGCACCTCTTCGTCGGTGGAACCGTCCGCACGCATACACGTCTGCGCGCAATGAACCAAGTAATTCTCCAGGATCTTCACGGCGAACTGCGTGAGCGCACCGCGCACGGCGGCGATCTGGATGAGCAGGTCATCGGCGCATTCCCCGCGGGCGATCTGGCGTTCAATGGCGCGGATCTGGCCACGCACCCGGCGCAGGCGATGGATCAACCGTTTCCGGACGGGTTCTGGCAGGTAGATTCCCTGGACGTCCTGGCGTACAGCGGGTAAACGGCGTCCGGCAGCGGGTGCTCCGGACGATTCAACTGGTGGTGGTTGTTTATTCGGCATTCTGGGTCCTCCAGATACCCCCATGGGTATGTTGCGATCAGAATATATACCCCGGAGGGGTATTTGTCCACC
>CAZIRO010000022.1:0-5109 GCA_964541595.1 uncultured Acidobacteriota bacterium | reverse complement strand
TAACCGGAAGGCGAACCTACAGAATGCGGCGGAGGAGTTGTTCCAGATGCTGGCGTCCACCCGAGGGTAAGTAAAGACCGGGATGCGCAGGATGTGCAGGAAGGACGATCTCGAACGGATATTGCAATAACTTGCGCAGCGTGATCCGTTTCAGACGGGCGTCAAAATCAAACGGATGCCGGGGAACAAACAATTCACGCGCGTCCTTCACATTGAT
The DNA here is from genome assembly GCA_964541595.1 of uncultured Acidobacteriota bacterium. GTDB lineage: Bacteria > Acidobacteriota > HRBIN11 > HRBIN11 > HRBIN11 > CAZIRO01. The sequence goes on along the minus strand of CAZIRO010000022.1, from coordinate 4,892 downwards.
TGCATCCCCGCAGAACAGCGCAGCGGGTGTACGGAGGTCCAGTAACGCTGCGCTCCCGGGTGTATGTCCCGGCAAATGGACAATCACGACGTCTGGATACAGCGACAGATCGCCATCAAACGCAACGTCGACCTGCCCATCCCGAACGTAATGGATCTCGCTGCGGTGGAGAATGATGCGGGCGTGAAAGAATTCCTGAAACGTTCCCACGTCGCCGATATCGTCCTTATGCGTGATGAAAATATAACGTACGCCACCCTGCTCCTGCAGTGCGCGGATGACCTCTTTGCGATAAGCCGGAACGTCGATCAGGATATTCCCTTCTGGATGAACGAGCAGATAACTCTGCGCATGATAGGTGCGCGGGTCATAGGCTTCAATCCAATAGATATCCGAACGTTCAGGCAATGGATGCAGCACGTTTACTGGACTCATTCCGGGAGTTCCTCACCAGAACGGTGTTCGATCCCATCGGTCGTCGAGGGAGCATCGGGGGCGTCGGCGGACTCACGCGTGTACCAGTGCGTGATGTGAAACATGTTCATCAGCAGCAGGAGGATCCCGATCGTGATGAACGTATCCGCCAGATTAAACGTCGGCCAGTGATACTCTCCGTAATAGAAATCCAGGAAATCGACCACGTACCCCTGGACCAACCGGTCCCAGGTATTCCCCAACGCGCCCCCCAGGACAAAAGAAAATCCCAGTGTCATCCAGTGGTTCTCATGCCGAATAAAGAGGAAGTATATCGCGATGACCGCAAAAGAAAGGATCGAAAGGGCGAGGATGATGTTCTGGGTCATCGGGTGATGCGCATCGGCGAACAGACCGAACACGACGCCACGGTTGTGGATATACGTCAGATTCAGGAATCCCGGAATGATCGGGATCGATTGATACAGCATCATACGGGCTGAAACGATCTGTTTACTCAACTGATCGACCCCGAATATCGCGAGGCATACAATGACAAACCAGAGACGGTCACGCAAACGCATCATGCCGGTCCCGGATCGGGTGTTCCGTTACAAGTTTAAGTGCTCGATCACACGAATGCAACGGGCACAGAGTTCGGGCCAGCGCGGGTTCTGTCCGACCTCCGGGCGATACAACCAGCAGCGGTCGCAGCGCTGTCCCGGCGCGCGAGTGACCTCAATCCGGTAAGCCTGTGCGGGCAGATCCGGGTCCGGAGTCAGTGTCAATCCGGAGACCATGAGGATTTCCTGCAGCTCATCCGAATAGTCGTGCATCCACGCGTCTTTCGGTGGGTGGTACACCGTGAGTATCGCATCCAGCGAACTGCCGATCATCCGATCGGCGCGTGCCTGTTCCAGGGCCTTCAACGCGAACTCACGAACGATCCGGAAGGCCTCCACACGGCGAATTTTGTCCTCATCCAGTGCCCATCGCTTCGGAGGGGGAAACACCGCCAGGAATACGTGTTCCGGCCGTTCCGGGTCCGGGGGCAGGAACTGCCACGCTTCATCGGCGGTAAAACTGAAGATCGGTGCCATCAGAACAAGAAGCGACCGGGTGATCTCGAACAGCGCGGTCTGTGCCGCACGGCGGCCGGGGTCGTCGGGCGCAGAACAGTAGAGCCGATCCTTCAGGATGTCCAGATAAAACGCGCTGAGTTCCACGGTACAGAACTGATGGATCGTGTGATATGCGGTGTGAAACTGGTAGTTCTCATACGCACGGACAACACGGCGTTCCACCCATAGCAGACGATGCAGCATGTAGGTATCCAGTGCGGTCAGGGTCGGTATCGGCTGGCGGTCGCGTTCCGGATCAAAATCGTACAGATTACCGAGCATGAATCGCAGCGTGTTGCGGATCTTGCGGTACTGCAATGCCACCATGTCCAGGATGTTGTCCGAAATGCGCATATCCTCCTGGAAGTCGACCATCGCGACCCAGGCACGCAGGATCTCCGCACCACGCTGCCGGAACACTTCCATCGGATCGATGTAGTTTCCCAGCGACTTGGACATCTTGCGCCCCTGTTCATCAACCACGAACCCGTGCGTCACACAGGTACGATACGGTGACTGTCCGCGTGTACACACACCGACGAGCAGTGAACTGTTGAACCATCCCCGGTACTGGTCGGACCCCTCAAGGTACACGTCGGCGGGCCATTTCAGATCGGCGGTACGACCGAGAACGGCTTCATGACTGACACCGGAATCAAACCAGACGTCCAGGATATCCATCCCTTTGGTGAACGTTGTATGCCCGCACCGTGCGCATCGTGCACCGGGCGGTACGAGTTCTTCTGCCGGTCGTTCATACCAGGCATCCGCAGTTTCTCGTTCAAAGATAGCGGCCACGTGGTCAAATACGCGGTCGTCTTCCAGGAGAGCACCGCACCGTGCACAGAAAAACTGCGGAATGGGCACGCCCCAGAGCCGCTGGCGGGAAATGCACCAGTCCGGGCGCTGGGCGATCATCTGGCGGATGCGTTCCTCACCCCAGGTGGGCACCCATTGTACTGTCTGCACGGCTTCCAGGGCGCGTTCCCGAAACCCGGCGCGGTCCATGCTGATGAACCACTGTTCGGTCGCCCGGTAGATGATCGGTTGCTTACACCGCCAGCAGTGCGGGTAACTGTGGACGATCGTGTCGGCGTGGACGAGCGCACGCTTTTCGCGCAGGAGTTCGATGATACGTGGATTCGCATCGAAAACGTGCAATCCGGCAAACGGCCCCGCTTCCTCGGTAAACCGACCACTGTCATCAATGGGTGACAGAACCGGCAGATCGTATGCGCGGGACGATAGATAGTCTTCCAGACCGTGGCCGGGTGCAGAGTGCACGACACCGGTTCCCTGCTCCAGCGTGACGAAATCGGCGAGATAACCGAGCGAAACGCGATCGACAAACGGATGGTAGAATTCCGTGCGATCCAGTTGTCGACCGCGGACTGTTCGTTCGAGGTGACCGTTCACACCCACGACCGTGCGCACGGCCATCCAGAGATCGACAGCAATGATCCAGTACTCGCCGTTGACCCGATAGATCCCGTAGGTGAAATCGGGATGAAACGCGAGGCCGACGTTGGCTGGCAGGGTCCAGGGCGTGGTCGTCCAGATGACGGCATACACGGGACGGTCTGTCCATTCGGTACCGAAGACCCGTACGGCCGATGCCGGGACCATCCGGAACTTGACATAGATCGAGGGCGACGTGTGATCGGTATATTCGATCTCCGCCTCGGCCAGCGCGGTCTGATCGGTATAACACCAGTACACCGGCCGGCGGCTGCGATACACGAGACCGGCACGCACGAATTGACCGAGGATACGCACGATCGTCGCCTGATATTCCGGACTCATTGTTCGGTAGGGATGTTCCCAGTCGCCGAGAACGCCCAGGCGGATGAACCCCTGTCGCTGAATGTCGATAAATCGTTCCGCATAGGCACGGCACTGTTTACGGAATGCAACCGGATCGACTTCGTGTTTTTTCTTACCGAGTTCCAGTTCCACGTTCCGTTCAATGGGCAGTCCGTGACAGTCCCAACCCGGGACATAGGGCGCATCATACCCCATCAGGAGGCGGGATTTGACAACGATATCTTTGAGAATCTTGTTCAATGCCGTACCGAGATGAATTGGACCGTTTGCGTATGGCGGACCGTCATGCAGGATGAACTTCGGTGCACCGCGCCGGGCCTGTCGCACTTTTGCATACAGTTGCTCTGCCTGCCACCGGGCGATAAACTGCGGTTCCCGCTCGGTCAAACGCGCGCGCATGGGGAATTCCGTACGCGGCAGGTTCAGCGTCGCGTCCCATTTCCGCGTACGCGTGTTCTGATCACGCATGGTGATTGCCTCACGCTTTCCGTTGGAGCATAAAATACGCCACCCTGAAGGATTTTCCGGCCGACAACGGTTAAAGTTTTGCCATTTCGCCGGCATTGTCAAGTGTTCGAACCTGAGATCGGGACAGGCAATGGGACAGGGGAACCCCCGGATCCACCGATATGCCGGTGGCCACCGGTCTCAGGTGGCGGGTCTCAGGTATCAGGTGTCGGGTGTCGGGTCTCAGGTCCCGGGTGGCAGGTGTCGGGTGGCAGGTGTCAGGTATCCGGGACGGGAGACGGAAGACAGGGGACAGGCATCCCATGGAACGGAGACATCGCAGGGCCGCATGGGCACCCACGGTGTCCCATTGCCTGTCCCGATCTCAGTCCGAATTTACTCAGGCCCGGCAATGGGTCAACGGACGGTGCACCTGCGGAGATCACCGAACGCCGGACGTTACCCCCCGGTCGGAGCGGATTTGAACAGATTGAGCCGATGCGTTTCCAGGTAGCGAAGTTTTAACTCCAGATGGGTTTTTCGCGGGTCCGGGTGAATTTGAATGCGTGCTTCCCGATCGCACAGACGGACGGACTTCTGTTGCACATAACATCGGGCCCAGATGGCCTTACGGTGGGCTATCCGTTCAATTCCCGGCGTTCGGAGATCTCCGTACCGCCATTCGGCAACCAATAGCGCAGCGACAAGAACAGCAGTCGCCATGCGTCGTACGGGTTGCCGTCGGATGCCCCGGACGAACAGATAGATACCGAACAGCCCCGGCATCAAATAGGGCATGTACCGGGAGGATTGACTCTGGATGAGGCCGAGACATACGCGGCCGATAGCCGTGGCGCTGACAAACAGAAGCGTAAAAGCAATCCATACGCCGACGACCGTCTCAGGACCCTTGCGCCGGAGTTTGATCCACAGAATACCGATGAGAACCAGGAAGACCACCGTTCCGACGAGTACAGAAGAAGCCCGATACCCGAACGTACCCAGCGGCCAGCTCAACATCATGGTCATATACTGGAGTTTGGCAAATTTGGGTGTAGATGTGCATGAATTCTGAACCAGAGGATA
>CAZIRO010000021.1:0-23928 GCA_964541595.1 uncultured Acidobacteriota bacterium | reverse complement strand
CCCAAAACGGATCCCACTATTTGATCTCCATCGTCAACATCGGCAACTCGCGCCTGAACTGGAATCCGCATTCCGACGTGTCCTGCGTTCCGGTCGATTCATTCTGGGTCCCGAAACCGAAGCCCTGGAACAGGAATTCGCCACATGGTGCGGTACCCGCTACGGTATCGCCTGTGCCTCCGGAAGTGCGGCACTCTGGCTGGCGTTACAGGCCGTCGGTGTACAACCCGGAGACGAGGTGATCACCACACCGTTCACGTTTATTGCGACGATTGAGGCCATTCTGCTGACCGGCGCGCGGCCCGTGTTTGTGGACATCGACCCGGAGACCGCCTGGCTGGATCTCGACCACCTGGAAACGCGGATTACTCCCCGTACCGTGGCCGTACTTCCGGTTCACCTGTACGGACACATTGGCGATATGGACCGGCTGCGCTGGATCTGTGATCGCTATGGTCTGGCCGTCATTGAAGACGCCTGTCAGGCGCACGGGGCACGTTTTCGCGGTCGGCGTGCGGGGACCCTGGGACACATTGCCTGTTTCAGTTTCTATCCGACGAAGAACTGGGGCGGTCTCGGAGACGCCGGCATGGTGGTTACCGCCGATCCGGACCTGGCGCGTCGGTGCCGCATGCTGCGCAATCACGGCCGTTCCACACACCATGAACACCTGATCCCGGGGTTCAACTTCCGAATGGACGAGTTTCAGGCGGCCTTTTTACGCACGAAACTCCGCCATGTCGATCACTGGATCGCCCGGCGTAATCACATCGTGCACACTTACCGGGAGACGACCGTACACCATCCGGCACTGCGATGGATCCCCCCCGTTCCCGAATCGGAACCCGCCTGGCATCTGGCCGTTGTGCGTTCTCAACACCGGGATCGACTGCGCGTGTGGCTGCGTGACCGGGGAATTGACAGTGGCATATACTATGATCGACCGGCGCCCCTGCAGCCGGCGTTGCGCTGCCTTGCAATCCGTCCGGAAGACATCCCGATCGCCGTGCAGTGGTCCCGCGAAGTCCTTGCCGTACCGCTGTTCCCGGAAATGACGGACGACGAGGTCGCCACCGTCGCCCATGCACTGTCCACATTTCCCGACGCATGACGTCCGCCCCCGACGAGGTTCCCGGATGCGACCACAGGATACCGAACGCACAGAATGGTGGGTCCGGAGACTGGTAACGTTCATGCAGGAAGGGATGGACCCCGGACTGATCGCGGCCGTTCTGTTCTATCACTGGCTGGAAACCCTTTACATGGATGATCTGATCGATCGGGAACTCGATCCGGACGCGATTCAGTCCCTGGCCGACCGGCTATATGCGGCGCTCACCCGATCGTCGAACGTGCGTGTGGCGCCGATCCGCACATCGGAACCGTCCGCACCCCCCGTACCCGCGGTGTCCGATGACCGATGGACAGCCGGGCAACAGACACTCGGCGAGCACATTCGCCGGATGTTCCCGCGCCGTATTCTGCATCAGCGGGATATCCGCCGGTTTACGATGCGTCTCAGCGACGAACTGGACAATACGATGGTGGAAGTCGCCCAGTGGGACGGTCATCTACATCGCTGGCGACCGATCGTATTCGCCCTGTGGTGGTGGCTGAAAACGTGCCTGACACTCCCCGGAACGTCCCCGGAACCCGTACCGTGGGCTCGCTGTCTCGCGCTGGAACACACAGCACGGCATCTCGTGATCATATGGCTCCAGAAAGACACCCCCTCCGAAGATCCGGCCCCCGGGACCTGACGGCCCGGTGTCGACCACCGCATCCATTGATCCGGTGCATTCCCTGTCCCATTGCCTGTCCCGTTCCCCGGTGGATTTGCATCCCCCCGCTGGAAGGTGTAGATTAAAGTGCAATGTGTGGCCCTATCGTCTAGCCAGGTCCAGGACGGGGGATTCTCAGTCCTCAAACCCGGGTTCAAATCCCGGTAGGGCCACCAGGTGAGCAAACGTGCGTTTTTCGATCGCCAGTGTTCGCATATCGGCATGGTGGATCGGTGTCCTGACCACAGGCTGGATATGTCTTCTGCCCCATCCCGTACGGTCATCCCCGCGGATTGAACGGCCGTTCACCATTGATGTCGCCGACATGCAGTTCGTATTACCCATCAGCATTCACCGTCCGGCCCGCCTGCAGATTCACATCGAATGGTATACCGTATACCCGCTCCGGGCCGTCCTGATCCCGCCGCGGATGCGCCAGCCTATCCGCCGGGCGTTTGCACGTGCCCCGATCGATTGGGAAGTCACCACGGATGAAGTCCCCGTGTACCGCGGGTTCTGGAAACTGATCCTGCGCAGTCCCCGGCCGGACTATTCCTACCGGGGAGAGGTCATCATCTTCATTGACTATACGTATACACCAGAACAGCAGGAGATCTTGTCGGAACCCGAACGTGCGGAACCACTCCCCGCCGCACCCAAATGGGGTCTAATGCTGATCGAGATCGTCCCCGATCTGTCGGAACAGACGTTCCGATTCCGAACGGTCGCCCGTTTCCCCAGAGACGCCGATTCCGAACAGATCCGGTCTGTCCGCCTGCAGATGCTGTACGCACCTGCCGACCGCCCGCAAAAAGGAATCCAATTGCGCGCTCCTGAATATCAGGACCACACGGTGATATGGGTTTCTGATCCTGTACGGCTCCGTCTGGGCGACGTATGCATCGATGTACGTCTGCAGAGCACCCATCCGTTTCCTGATACCTGGCGTTCGGAACTGTCGCGGTGTTTTCGTGTCCAATGTCGCCCGAAGGTTCGTGTGCAGGAAACGGAACTCCCGGAACCGTTGCGCACATTCGGGATCACGTCCGTTCAATGGGTCGTTGAGGACCGTCAGGACCGCGCACGACTCCGGGTTCGATGGCGTTTCCGGAACGGAACGGTATCCGTACCGCAGGAAATGGACGTGCAGGGACCCGACGGATGGACAGCATCGATACAACTGACGGGCACGGCGGGCACCTGGGAACAGACCGATCTGCCGCTCTATCTCGGTACGACCTGTCTGGAATGGACCCTCCCTGAAAGGACTCCGATATCAACCTGTTTCCGGGTGGACTGTCCGGGCGTCTTACGGATCGAACCCATCTTCCCATAAAACGTCCGCACGCGCACATGCCCGTCTTCCGTGAGATGTATCTCGATCATCCCCGCTGTATGGGTACACAGTACCCTTGCCCCCTGCCGTTGCAGACGCGCCAGGACGTCCGGATGGGGCACACCGTAGCGATTCCGCCACCCGGCGGAACACACTGCCCACCGGGGCCGCACCTGTGCAACGAACGCGGGGATTGAGGACGTGCGGCTTCCGTGATGTCCGAGTTTCAGCACGTCCGCCCGCAGGGCATCGTCGTATTCGGCAGCCAGGCGCTGTTCCGTACGACGCTCAATGTCACCGGTCAGCAGAATGCGGTGACCGGCATACGTGATCGCGAGCACCACGGAACCCTCGTTGATATTCGTTTGCGGATCATCGATCCGGGGATTCAGCACCCGCCAGTGCACCGGTCCCGTGGACCATGCCATCCCCTCATGGACGGCGACAGTTCGAACTTTCGGCCAGATGGGACTCTCGCGCAGCCACTTGGGGATCCACGTCCCGCGCGGGTAGTACAACCGCCGGACGCGGTAGGTTTCCATCACCGCACGCAACCCGATGTAGTGATCCGGATGCGGATGGGTCATGACCACGGCATCCACACGGTTCACGCCGATCGCCCGTAACGCCGGAACGACGACATATGTGCCGATGTCCCACTGCGATCCGGTGATCCCACCACCGTCGACGAGAACTGTCGCCCCGGCGGACCGTACCAGGATGGCTTCCCCCTGTCCCACGTCGAGCAGAACCAGGTCCAACCCACGGTGCCGTTGTGGCAACGGCACGGTGGCGAGCACCGTGACCGCGAGGTACCCGGTTGTCCATACGATCCAGTGAACACGGCGCGGCACACGTGACCGTGCCCATGCGACCCATACCAGCGCAGCCCCGATCAGCAGACCGATACCCACGGCATGTGCGACCGTCGTTGCCACGGGAACCTGCGTATTCCATCGCAATGCCAGCGGATACAACCCCTCACGCACTCCCCGATCGATCCCCTGAATGAGTCCGGACACGAACAGATTCCCGCCGGGCAGGCGAACCAGTACGGGAACGAGCAGACCGATAGCGATGAGCACCCCCACCCAGGGGGCGATCACGAGATTGGCCACCGCCGTGACCCACGACCAGCCACCGAACTTTCCCACCACCCATGGTGCGCTCCACAACGGCGCAATCAGACTTACGGCCACCGCACCGGCCACCCAGGCACGCCAACCCGTCACTGCGCGTACCAGTGGTGGAACGGCGAGCAACAATCCGGCCGTGATCCCGAACGTCATCTGGAACCCCACGTCCCATAACCACAACGGCCGTGCGAGCAACAACACCGTCCAGAGTCCCGCGAGCAGATTGAGCCCGTGCACGGGCAGGAACCAGTACCGTGCGATGAGATACAGCACCGCGATGGCGGTCGCACGCACCACCGAGGGTTGACCGCCGACCATCATGGCATACCCCACGAGTCCGACCATGATCGCGCTCGCACCCACGCGCGGTGGTATCCGACATACGCGCAGGAACAGCAACCCGAGCAGGAGGGCCAGCAAACCCACGTGCAGTCCGGAGATGGCCACCACGTGGTAAATTCCCCAGCGGCGCAACGCCTGCAGGAGTTCCACCGGCATGCCGTAGCGGTCTCCCAGCCAGATGGCCTGCAGCAACCCGATCCCGACCGCGGAAGACGGTGACGTTTCAACGGCAGCGTTTCGATACAGGGCATGCCGGATGGATTCCCGATACCGGTACAGCACGCGCCAGTACCACGGTCCGGGATGAAGCATGCGGATCAACGTTTCGTGACGCACGCGAAACCGGCCGTGAATCCCCCGCGCCATCCGGGTCTCCGGACGGAACGTTCCCGGATTGCGATACCGGACCAGCGGGGTCCAGTATCCCAGCGCTGCGATCCGGGTACCCGGATATCCGTACGGTGGCAGGACCCACCGGTCAACGGGCGCAGTGGCCTCCTGCGGTACGGACACCCAGACTTCCACACGTCCCGTACACTGCCGGCGCCGGCGGCGCCATTCTATCGTGTCCACATCGACGACCAGCGACCACCCATTCAGCGAGGGCCGTGCAAACCCCACAACCGTACCCGTCCACCGCACCGGATCGGGGACGGGGTCATGCCAGTCCCGATAAAACGTCGTCCGGACACAGTTGTGCATATAGCGGGAGACGGCGGTATTCGTCCGCAGAAAACCGAGATTCAATGCCAGAACGGCGATCAGGATGGGAATCCGATAATGGCGGAATCTGCGAATCTCCAGTCCGAGCAGGATCAGTACCGAACAGACCGCGACGATCACGCCGACCGTCGGAACGGACACCGTTCGGACGAGACATCCCAGAGTGAACCACACACCCGTCCATACGGCCGGCCAGCGATACCACGGTATCATACGTCAGAATCAACAATGGCCCGTGAAACAGCGGACCCCCGTCATCCGCCGCCCCGGACTTTCATAATGTCCAGAGAGATCACCAGAATCGTCAGACCGATGAGCAATGCAACGCCGATGATCGTTACCCACTCCCGAACCCGCGGACTCAGCGGTCGACCGGTCAGGGCACGCATGCATCCGGAAATGAGAATCATGGCCGCATGTCCCCCGTCCAGTGCGGGGATGGGCAGGAGGTTGATGATCCCGAGTTGCACGCTGATCAGTCCCATCATGCGCAGGAATGTGGCAATGCCGATGAGCAGGGCACTCCCCGCAAACCGCGCAATCTCGATGGGTCCGGACAGCGTCCGAATGGAGAGTTCACCCGTCAGCATATTCCGCACTGCCCGGAAAAACAGACCGGCGCTCCATACGGTTTCATGGACCCCACGTACCAGGGCATCACCGATAGAATACCGGACGCGGATGTATCGGACGGCGGACCGCAGGCGAATCCCCAGGCGCCACATATGCAATTCGGTATCGTAAAACGGCCGAACGCGTAAAATATGCACTGCGCCGTCCCGGAAGACGTGCAATTCCACCGCACGGTCCGCCGCTTTACGCAACACCCCCTGGAGTTCACGCACGTTCAGGATCCAGCGGTTGCCGACCTTGAAGATCACATCGCCGGGCCGGATACCCCCCCGAAGGGCGGGTGTATCCGGTTCGACCGCATCGACGACCGCGGGGGGAAACGGTGCGAACCCGTAGAAGTACTGTCCGGTGCGCGGCCGTGTGATGCCGCGAATGCGAACCTCTTTCGTCCGGCCATCCCGCTGCACGGTCAGGACCAGATCCATACGGAGGTTCTCCAGCATCGCGGACTGGACATCCTGCCACGTCCGTACGGGCTGATCTCCGACGCGCACGATACGGTCACCGGTCCGTATACCCGCAGTGGCCGCTGGCGATCCCGGAAAGACCCAGGCGATCACGGCCGGATCGCGGAGAAACGCCGGTTCATTAAATCCCACCCAGTAAGCCGCACCGATGAGTACGGGACCCAATAACAGGTTGATCACGCCCCCGGCCACGACCACGGTGAACTGCTGCCACAACGGACGGTTGTAGAACGCCCCCGGATTGGCATCCCGCGGATCGTCCATGCGGTCCTGACCCGCCACCCGGACGTACCCTCCCAGGGGAATCAGACTGACCCGGTATTCCGTTTCCCGACGGCGGAACCCCCAGACTCTGGGGCCAAACCCGAGGGAAAACACCTCGACTTCAAATCCAAGCCATTTTGCGATGACAAAATGACCAAGTTCATGCAGAAACACGAGTACCCCGAACAGAATGGCAAACCCGAACACATAGATAAGGACGGTCTGTATGGTTGCGATCATCGGAACGACTTCTCCTCCATACGGGATCGGATCCACTGCTGCGCCACCGCACGGGCCCATCGATCCACGGCCCAGATGTCTTCCAGCGTATGCACCGGCTGTCCGATGTGCTGCTGCAACACGGCATCAATGAGTGGTGCGATCTCCGTAAACCGGATCTGACCCTGCAAGAACGCCTGAACGGCGACCTCATTCGCCGCGTTCAGGGCGATGGTATACGAGGGTCCGGCCTGAATCGCACGCCGTGCCAGCCACAGGCAGGGGAACCTGCGTTCTTCCGGCGGAAAAAATTCCAGAACGGACGCATTCCCCGGCTGCCAGCGGGGTACCGGTACGGTCCAGCGTTCCGGATAGGTCAGCGCGTACAGGATCGGCAACCGCATATCCGGAAGGGACATCTGGGCTTTAAACGCACCATCCACGAACTCGATCATGGAGTGCACGATACTCTGCGGATGAATGACGACTTCAATTCGTTCGATCGGCCAGTCAAAGAGATAATGGGCTTCCACGATTTCCAGTCCCTTATTCATCAGTGTTGCCGAGTCGATCGTGATCTTCGGCCCCATTTTCCAGCGCGGATGCCGCAGCGCTTCCTCCACGGTAATCGCATCAAACGTCTCCAGCGGACGGTGCAAAAACGGTCCCCCCGATGCCGTCAGCCAGAGACGTTCAATCGACTGCCGGTCCTCACCCAGCATGACCTGAAACAGTGCGGAATGTTCGCTATCGACCGGGATGATGCATCCCGAATGTTCGCGCAGCGTCTGTCGGATCAGTGCGCCGCCGATGACGAGGCTCTCTTTATTGGCCAGACACACACGTTTGCCCGCACGAAGCGCGCACAGGGTCGGTTCCAGACCCGCCGCGCCGACAATGGCCGAAATGACGGTATCGATCTCGGGCAGCGTGGCCACCGTACGGAGCGCCTGCGTACCGGACCAGATCTGCAGGTCGGGGTACTGATCGCCGATCGCACCCCGCAGCCGATCGGCTGCGGCCGGATCGGTCAATACGACGTATTTTGGTCCGACCGTGCGAATCCACTCGATGACACCCTGGACATTGCGATGTGCGGTGATGGCCACCACGCGGAGCGCATCGGGAAACAGACGAACGAGTTCCAGCGTGGAGCGACCGATCGAACCCGTGGCCCCCAGTATGGCCAGTCGTCTGGGACGAATACGTTCACGAAACCCCGGGTGTTGCCAGTCACTCAGTGGATAATCCATAGAACACCTTTCCTCACGCACCACACATCCACGGGGGCGAAAAAACCCTTCGCGTCCTTGCGGTCAGGCGATCCACCACTTCCAGTAAAGATAGTAAAACGGCACACTGATCAGCAAACTGTCGAACCGATCGAGCACCCCTCCATGTCCCGGGAACACGTTTCCGGAATCCTTTACACCCGCGCGCCGTTTCAGGCTGCTCTCCAGGAGGTCCCCAACCGGCCCGATCGTACCGACAATCGCCCCGAGGATCAACCAGTGCCACCACTGTGAGGTCGGTCCGGCCCGGGACCACCACTGTCCCCAGACCCATGCCATGCTCGCCGCACCGGCCAATCCGGCCATCCAGCCCTCGACCGTCTTGTTCGGACTCACGGCCGGTGCCAATCGCACCCGTCCCTGCCACCGACCGATATAATACGCCAGCGAATCACTGACCCAGATCATCAACAGAAGACCGATCAGGGGGTGATACCACCAGCGGGGTTCAACCCGCCGCCATCCCTCTGCCCAGATGTACCACACGATCAGGAACCCGAGCACCACGTAATGCCAGCCGAAAGTGATCCAGCTCAGCCGCAGGACCACGTCGCGGGTGTCTCCGGAATCCCATCGCCACCAGCCCAGCATCTGGATCAACCACAGCCCCCAGACAACGACAGCCCACCGCCACCAGACAAAATCTTCCGGATGGCGCAGCCATATCCACACCCCGCCGATGAGCACAATACCGCCCCAATACCATCGGTGCGGGAGTCGCGACGGGCTCAACCGCAGGATCTCCCACCAGCCGATCGATGCCAGTATCGCCGTCAGTCCCCAGACACCCCAGAACGGTGCTCGCCACAGTATCGACAGCACCACACCGATCGCGACGACAGCGGTGACGAATCGTTGCATGCACCCCCATCCGCTTCGGGCATCACTCAACCGGACGACTGCGTATCGGGCGGAACCGCACCGTACCGCCGCTCCCGGCGTTGATAATCCAGAATGGCCATGTAAAGATGCCGTTTGCGAAAATCCGGCCAGTAGATCGGGGTGAACCAGAGTTCCGTATACGCGATCTGCCAGAGCATAAAATTGCTGATCCGCAACTCCCCGCTCGTACGGATCAGCAGATCGGGATCGGGAACGCCATGTGTGTACAGATGCGTGGTGATCGTGGTTTCCTCCACGGTACGCGGATCCAGTGTCCCCTCGGCAACCTTCCGCGCGATCGCTCGCACCGCATCCACGAGATCGGCACGACCGCTGTAACTCAAAGCGATCAGAAACCGGAGTCCCCGGCAGTGTGCCGTCTCCCGTGCTGCCCACGCCAGTTTGTCCTGCACACGCTGCGGCAACTGGTACAGACGACCGATCGGAATAAATCGAATGTCATTTTCCAGTAGCGTGCGAATTTCGCGATCGACGTACTCGACCAGGAGGTCCATCAATGCGTCGATCTGATCTTTTGGCCGTTTCCAGTTTTCCGTCGAAAAAGCGAACAGGGTCAGGTACCGCACCCCGAGTTCTGCACAGGCTTCAACAGTCACCCGCACGGACTCGATCCCCGCACGGTGACCACTGATCCGCGGCAGTCCCCGGGCGCGGGCCCAGCGACCGTTCCCGTCCATGATGATGGCAACGTGCTGCGGCAAACGGGCCGTGTCGATACGCGACCGCAACTCCTCGTCCGAGAGTTCCCGCCACGTAGACGGCTCCAGTTGCCGGATATCGTACATGGAACACTCGGGGTGCTGGGGTGTCACGGATTGGTTCCGGTCTTTCATGAGGCTTTTCGCAATTCCTGTAACACCAGGCGTGCAATGGCTTTCAGGGTTTCAAATACACCGATCCCGCGAATGGCCACGGCTTCAAACACGGGTTCCCCCTTGACCTGCAGGACGCGGATCATTTCTTCGACCGGAACGGCGGAAGGCAGATCCCGTTTGTTCAATTGCAACACATAGGGAATGGTGAAAATATCCAGATTGTTCTCCCGGAGATTGATCTTGAGATTGTTCAGACTTTCGATGTTCGCGTCCATGCGTTCACGCTGGGAATCGGCGACAAACACGACCCCGTCGGCCCCCTTCAGGATCAGTTTCCGTGACGCATCATAAAACACCTGTCCGGGTACCGTGTACAGATGGAATCGGACTTTAAACCCCCGCACCGTTCCGAGGTCAAGCGGCAGGAAATCAAAAAACAGCGTCCGTTCGGTCTCCGTGGCCAGGGAGATCAATTTACCCTTCTGATTGGGGTGGGCCTTGTTATAAATGTATTGAAGATTCGTGGTTTTCCCACCAAGACCCGGACCATAGTATACAATCTTGGTATTAATCTCGCGTGCCGCATAATTGATGAATACCATCCGTGCCCGTCCATACGATGGGATGGTCCGATGAGAAATCAGCGACTGCCGATCTCCTCGTCACCACCGGGGCCGTTAAACAACGCATCGATATCTTCATCCGTGATCTCAGCAAACTGATTGAACGCCGCACCGATCATCTCGCGATCGTGTTCAAGTTTCTGCATGATTCCCGAAAAGATCTTTTCCAGTTCCGCGGTGGCCTGTTTGACCCGCAGACGGACCAAACCGAGCGCCGATTTGTTCGAAAAGATGACCACAAGGATCACGCGATTGCTGATCAACGACATATGAATATTGTGCTGGATACCCTCGTGGTACAGGACATTGAACTCCTTCTCACCGATCAACCGTCCCAGGCTCTCCGTCGCCGCGACATTCCCGGCCGCCAGAGACGCAAACGAAGTCGTATCGATATGTTCCGTATCCCCGTGATACGCCACCAGTGACCCATTCCGGTCGATGAGAAACACCATCTGGGCGTTGGCGCCGTCTTTTAAACGCTGGAGCACCTGCTGAATCTGGTCGTAATCCTGTTCGTACATCACGAAATCAAGTCCAAACATAGAAACCACTCATCTCCCGGACAGAATCCTCTGTCCCTCGGCCTTCATTCCGGTATCATGCGTGCATTCCTGAATCGAGCATACACCCTGCAGGCAGTTCCTTCAAGTATTCCGCACGTTTCTTTATCCCGTGGACGATACGGGGACTGCGGCAGATGCCGACGGGGGTTCCGGTTCGGACGCGGCGACACTGCTCGGGGTTAACCATGCCGGTTGCAACACCGAACGGATGGTCCATTCCGGCGCCACACGAAACGCCTCATCATAGGGAAGCATATGGATCGTGTCCCACGGACAGTACTGTACACATAACGTGCAACCGATGCAGGTGTCGAGATCGATCTCAACCAGTTGGAAATGCCCCGGATACCCGTTCTCACCGGGGACCACATGGATACAGTCGACCGGGCACACCTGAATGCAGGCTTCACATCCCGTACACCCTGCCTGATCGACCACCGCCAGTTGTTTCGGCTTTTTCTTGCGTCGGACCACACGTTCCGCCATCGGCATGCACTCCATAATGGAGCCGGCGGCCGGACTTGAACCGGCGACCTGTTGATTACGAATCAACCGCTCTACCGACTGAGCTACGCCGGCGGGCCATAGTTGAAGTTATTTTAATCCCGGCTGCACAGGACTGCAAGCACTCTGTCGTTCCACCGCCCAGCGGTATACATACATTCGAAACTGGTCCGGGTGCCAGCGTACGCGTGCATACAAACCGGCGAGCCGCCGCTGCCGTTCCGCCTCATACAGGAGGACCGCAGCGGCAACGGAGACGTTCAGGCTTCTGGTCATGCCGTACATCGGAATCCGAACGCGCCGGTGTGCCCGGATGAGCGCCGCTTCGGACAGACCCACAGCTTCGTTTCCGAGCACGATCACCGTCGGTCGCGTGTAGTCGACCAGTCGAAAATCCAGGGCCGTCGATGCGGGGTGCGCGGCAACGATCTGGTATCCCGCATCGGCCAGGCGGTCCAGCGCTTCCGCAACGGACGGTTCACGCACGAGGT
This sequence comes from uncultured Acidobacteriota bacterium, assembly GCA_964541595.1. GTDB lineage: Bacteria > Acidobacteriota > HRBIN11 > HRBIN11 > HRBIN11 > CAZIRO01. The sequence goes on along the minus strand of CAZIRO010000021.1, from coordinate 11,833 downwards.
CCACCCACTGGGCAGCCCCCCGCGAAATTCCGGGGACAATGGTCAGCGGACGGTCCGATACATAGTGCACAAACATGACTCCCGTGGCATCGCACGTGCGCAGGATGGCGTTGATATTGTGTTCGTTCACGACGTTTTCGAGCAGCACCCGCAGATCGGGTTGCCGGTGCGCCAGGACGTTCAGAATGCGGTGAAACCGCTGCGGCGTCACCCGAACCGGGACATGGGACCAGTCTTCGGGAAACCGCATATTCACCGCTCAGTATCATGCAGAATCAACATACAGTCTCCATAACTGTAAAAACGGTAGTTCCGGCGCACTGCCTCACGGTACGCCCGCATGACGCATGCATACCCGGCCAGCGCACACACGAGCACGAGCAGGGAACTCCGGGGGAGATGGAAGTTGGTCAGCAGATTGCGTACCACACGAAACGAATATCCCGGAACGATCGTCACGTCCGCCCATCCCTGTAAACGGGGCGGCGAATGTTGTGCCGCGGATTCCAGCGCCCGGGTGGTGGTCGTTCCCACCACAAGTACCCGCCGACCATTCCGCAAGGCCGTCTGAATGGTGTCCCACACGGATTCCGGAATCGTATACCATTCGGGTTCAATGCGGTGCTCCCGAATATCCCGCACGCGAATGGGACGAAATGTCCCGGGTCCGACGTGTAACGTGATCTCACACCAGTGCACACCACGCGCACGCAACGCCGCGATCACCCGCGGAGTAAAGTGCAGGCCGGCGGTCGGGGCAGCGATCGATCCCTCCTCACGTGCGAACACCGTCTGGTACCAGGCAAAATCCCGTTCGTCTCGATGGGTCCTCCGAATATACGGCGGTACGGGCATGGCCCCCGCGGATTCCAGAAACTCCCGCAACGGCCGATCCGTCGTCAACCGCAATACGCGATACCCCTCCGGGGTGATGGCCTCAACGCGCGCCGTGACATTCGGTGCAAATTGAATCTGACGACCCACACGTACCTTCTTTCCCGGACGCACCATGGCGATCCAGACTTCCGTATCGGGGTCGGCATCCGGCGCGGATACACGTCGGACGAGCAACACCTCCACGCGAGACTCCGTACCATCGTCCCGGATCAGTGTCCCCCACATACGCGCCGGAATCACGCGCGTATTGTTCACCACGACGACGTCTCCGGCGTGGAGGAATTCCGGGAGTTCGTAAAACCGCCGGTGCTCCCAGCGGCATATACGCGGCCAGAGCACCATCATGCGGGCATGATCCCGGGGTTCGATCGGTGTCTGGGCAATCAGCGCGCGCGGGAGGGAATAATCATACGCATCGAGTTGATACAGATCGATCACCGGCGTGCGTGTGTGGACCATGGGTGACCGTGGCGCGTCTTGAAGAAAACCGTACAGGAGCCAGAAGCCGCTTTGACCTCACACGCGGTCTCCTGACTCCTGTATGTATTGAACCCAACACCCGTCAATATCGACATCATTGTATCGACCGCACAGCGATCTTGATTTTGGACCGGACCACCCCCACCATCCATGACTGTGCATGCAGGGACTCAACTGATACCATACTTCTGTTTGAATTCTTCCCAGGTCATTTCGTAGAAATCTTTATTTTTTGGAATGTAATTTTCCCACTGCCCCGGTACCTCATCTTCCGGGAAAATCGCGTTCACCGGGCATACCGGCTGACAGGCGCCGCAATCAATGCACTCTTCCGGATGGATATACAGCTGATCGACGGTATCGTAATCCACCGGAACGTCCGGACGGTATCCGGCAGGTTCGCCTTTCTTCGGGTGAATGCAGTCCACCGGACAGGCGTCCACACAGGCGGTGTCTTTCGTGCCGATGCAGGGCTCACAGATGATGTACGGCATTGTCACCCCTCCACATGGAAATCAAAATTGCCCCGTCGACCACCCACCGACGAGTGGAACACGGACAAGGGGGCCGGTCTGAGATGACTACTCATACTATAGCCCCCTGGGATCCCTCTGTCAAGGCCACCACCAGCGCATGGACATGACGTGCACCGGCGGATTTCAGCACCCGTGCGCAGGCGTCGAGAGTGGCACCGGTGGTGCACACGTCATCCACGATCAGCCAGGTGGTATAATTTTGAACCGGTGTCGGATCCCGAAGGACGAACGCGGTCCGCACATTTGTCCAGCGCGCAGTCGCCGTTTGTCCGACCTGGGGCGTTTCGTACTGCACACGGCGCAGCACGTCGTATACGGGCAATGCCCACACACGGGCCATGGCTGTGGCCAGCCACCGGGCCTGATTGAATCCCCGTTCGCGCAGGCGTTTCCGATGGATCGGCACGTATGTGACCGCCTGAACGGCCTGGATGCGGATCCACGATGCAAACGACCGTGCCACGTGTTCTCCCAGACGCACGGCGATACGGGCCTGACAGCGATATTTCATCGCATGGATCCATTCCCGAACGGGCGATACATACAGGGTCCACGCGCGCATGCTGTCATACAGCAGCGGTCGCTGCACACACGCGGGACAGAGCCCCGACCAATCGGCGATCTGACCCGGAAAGATCACAGGACGTCCACACTTTGCACACCACGGTGGGATCACCCGTGGTACCCGTTCCAGACAGGCCGTACAGATCATGCGATACGGGCGGACACACACGCCGCACTGGATACAGGCGGAAGGAAACCACCATGCCAGCCCCGCAAGACCTAACGTCCGACAACGGGAGACGAGGGCGTTGAACGAGACCATGCTTCTTTCAGGAAATCCACGGGAGAGGGAACGGTTACCCGGGGAACGCGCAGGTCCATCGTGCCGAGCCGGTGGCAATTCGGGCACCGGTACGCCCAGCGGAGTTCGCCGACCCCGCATACTTCACAGGCAAACGGCCACTGCGGATCGGTCGATCGCCGCAGAAGGTGCCAGAACCGCGCCCAGGCGTGTTGCGCGTCTTCAGGGCGACGTTGCTGGTGCGCGACATACCCCCGCCAGGCCCAGTACATCGGCCAGTACTGCAGCGCGGATTCGAGTTCACCGAGTAACGTCGCGGCCCATTCGATCTTTTCCACACGGAGACAGTAGAGCATCCACAGGACTTTCCCGCGTACGGGGCGATCGGTCTCGTGCAGTCGCCGTACATAGAAACTCTCCACGTCCTGGGGCTGGCGTTCGTCGAGATATGCACTTTCGAGCGTACGGTACAGCCAGTAGTGATCCGTACGGCGGATCCCTCTCAGCAACCACGTCTCGGCATGGGCGAACCGCCGGTCCCGATGCATCTGAAACGTCCAGTAATACCCGAGCGGGCTCTCCGGCGCATGCTCGAGCAGCCATCGGATCATGTCCCGCAGACGTTCCCGATCGCCCGCCTGCCAGGCTTCCTGGCTCGCATTGCGGATGAGATCGAGGGGGGCCACGATCTGCAGCGCACGCTCGGGATCCGTCCGCCAGTAGGCGACCCAGATGTCCCACGCGCGCACGAATGCTCCCTGATCCATACAGTCCACCAGTGCTCGCTGCACACCGGCCGGTCCGAGATCGTCCTGCCACGTCTGCCACGTCCGGAACCAGTGTTCCGGATCGGCACGTGTGATGCCTTCCCAGTATGCCGATTCCGGATGGGCGCCTGGCCAGGGCCGGAGCGCGAGGGCATGCCGCAATTCCGTAAACTGTCCCATCCGACCCGCCCATCGGACCCGCCACCGGTGCAACACCCTCCGGATGGCGGGATCGGTGTACCGGGTGAGCGCAAGTTGCGTTCGGCGCCAACCCTCCGAGACCCGTCCCCGAATCCAGAGACCGGTGAGTTCGTCCAGCAGGGGGACGACGTCCGGAACGGTCGTCCGATCGGGTTGCCGATGGCGCACCGGCGCACGCAGATAGGGTAAAACAAACACACCGATCAGGGTGCCCAGCAGTATCGCGATCAACAGAACGAATAACCATGTGGGTATCCACATGGACGGACCCATCCTCTGTCATTCAGGGTTCGGCAGCCATAAGACGATTCAACGGACAAGAAGCCGGCGTTCCGCCGGCGTCAGGCTCTTGCGATATGCGACCGTAAACACACGCAGGCAGTACAGATACACCGCAGATGCAAATAGTTTGGGATCTTCGAGAAACCGTGTGAGCGCTTCCGGTTTGATGCGATACCGCAACTGCAAAATGGTATCTATCATCTTTCCCGTGACTTTACTCGCAGTTTTCTTCTCTTTCCGGATCAGGAGCAGATCCCGATCCAGATCAAACTCAAAGAACGTTGCAAACACATACGGATCTTGTTCCTGATCCAGATAGGCTTCATCACGAATGGTCATAAAATTTCGAATGGTCTGCCGAACCCGATCCGGGCGGTACTCATCGGCCAGACGTTTCTTGAAGCGTTCCAGTTGAAACTCGTCACTGTACACGTTCACGCTGACTTCGACGGCCCAGGCATCCGGTGGGGTGACGGGCAACAACCGCACGCCGTACGTGTGCCCGAGCACGGTGACCAGCGGTGCCTCAAAGTCATCGCGTTGACGAAAGGGCACCGCCTCCTCCCGCATGTTCACACCCGGTCCGATGAAAAAATTGCGGAACCGGTTCATGACCTCTGTCAGCGCTTCATTCAACCTGGCCAGTGCCTGCGGATTCATGGGTCTTTACCTCTTTCAATACATGATCGAGCGTTTCGATCAGATATTGGTTTTCCTCCGGCCGGCCCACGGTGATCCGCACCCCGTTGGCCATGCCAAAGGGCGGCAGCGGTCGGATAATCACTCCCCGTCGCAACAACCGTTGAAACCAGTCATACGGGTGCTGCACGGGGACACAGAGGAAATTCGTGACCGACGGGTACGGCGTCCATCCCCGCCGGGTCAGTTCTTGGGCCAACCAGGCCCGCTGTTCGATCGTTTTCTGCACCACCGCACGCACGTACTCCTGATCACGCAATGCGGCCAGTGCGGTCATCTGGGCGATGTGGGATACATTAAACGGCGACCGCACCGTATTGATCGCGCGGACGATCTCTTTCGCGGCAATGGCATATCCGATCCGCAACCCGGCCAACCCATAGACTTTTGAAAACGTCCGCAATACCACGACCGGGTATCCCTGTCGGAACGTCTCCAGTCCGCTCGGGTAATCCGCACGATCGACGTATTCGGCATACGCTTCATCGTATACGACGAGTACGTGTTCGGGAAGTGCCTGCAGGAAGGCGTCCCAATCGGACTGCGGGATATATGTGCCCGTTGGATTGTTCGGATTGGCCAGGAAGACGATCTTGGTATTCGGGCGGATGGCGTCCAGCAGGCGGTTCAGATCATAGTGCCCATCTCGCAGGGGAACCACGGTCATCGGCACACGATGCACCTGCAGTGCCAGGCGGTACATCAGAAAGGTGATATCCACAATGACCGCGTGATCGTCCGGCGTGAGCAGTGCCCACACGAGCAGCTGGACGAGTTCCGTACTGCCCGCACCCAGGACGATATGGTCCATGGGGACACGATGAAACGCAGCCAGCGCTTCCCGCAGGTAATACCCGCCGGCGTCCGGATATCGGTGACTTTCCGTCAATGCACGTTGGGCTGCGGCCAGTGCGCGCGGAGAAGGTCCGAACGCACTCTCATTACTCGCGAGCTTGACCACACGGGTGAGACCGAGTTCGCGCTGGACCTCCTCGATCGGTTTCCCCGGTGCATAGGGTTGAATGCGGCGCAGGTGTTCCGGAACCCATGCTCCAGGTTTCATGGACGATCCTCAGCAGCGTGTCCAGGAGATTCCGTCCATCGATAAAGTTGCACCACCTCCTCCCGCGTCAGCAGTCGGTACTGACCGGGACGCAGGTCACCGATGGTCAACGGACCGATGGCCACACGGATCAACTTCCGGACCGGATGGCCGATCTTCTGGAACATCCTGCGGATCTGATGTTTACGTCCTTCCCGGAGTGTGACTTCCAACCAGGTATTCCGCGCCGTATACCGCAGGATCGCAACACGCAACGGTGCCCGTTTCCGGCCATCGATCACGACACCCGCCCGCAATTGCTGCAGTGCGGGACGCCCCGGACGACCCTTGACCTTGACCCAGTAAGTCTTTACGCAACCGTAACGCGGATGCATCAACCGCACCGCCAGGTCGCCGTCGTTGGTCAACAGCACGAGTCCTTCACTGTGGTAGTCCAGCCGTCCAACCGGAAACAACCGCACGCCCAGCGGCCGGATAAGGTCGAGGACCGTCTTGCGACCGCGCGGGTCGGACACCGAAGTGATGACGCCCCGCGGTTTGTACAGCAACACATACACGCGCGGCGGATTCGGATCGATCCAGTGACCGGCGACCTCGATACGATCCCGTTCCAGATCCACCCGTGTCGTGACGTCCGTGACCACCCGACCGTTGACGCGGACCAGACCCTGCCGGATCAGTTCCTCGGCCTTACGGCGGGATGTGTATCCCGCCCGGGCGATGGCCCTGGCCAGCCGCATTTCACGACGCGTCGTGACCGGTGTGCTCAGCCGGGTGTTCATCATCGCCGAAGTGTTGATGCTGTCCATCCTGAACGTCGGACAGGAATGATTGCCACGGCGGCAGATCTTCACGTCCGCGAATACCGAGCAATGCATGGACACGGTCGGTCGTTCCGTACAGGTGCGGTCGTCCGGGAACGGCCTTTTTGCCGACCACACGAATCCAGCCCCGGCGCAGCAGACGATTCACCATCCGTGAGGAGTCCACACCGCGCCATGCATTGATCTCCGCCAGTGTAATCGGCTGCCCGTACAGGATGACGGCCAGCGTTTCCAGGAGCGCCGGTGTGATCCGAACACGTGTGGTCCGCCGGCCCAGGCGGTGAATATACGTCCGATATGCCGCATTGGCCACCAGCTGGACCGACCGTTGCCCCACATACTGAATCTGGATACCCCTCCCCTCCTCGCGCCATTGCCGGGCCATACGGTCGATCCACTGCCGTACTTCCTCCGGGGACGTCTCCAAAATCTCTGCGAGTTGCGCAAACGACAGCGGTCGACCGGCAATGAACAGGACCGCTTCGATCACCGAGAACGGGTGTGCCGATGGTTGACGGTCGACCACGAGTCTCCCGCGCCTATCCGGTCGGGGATGAACCGGCCACTGCATACTGCAGGCGACGCGCCAGTCGAGACTTATACCGCGCTGCCGCATTCCGGTGAAAGACACCGACCTTGGCCGCCTTATCAATGGCCGCATAGGCTTCCGGTAACAACGCCCGCGCGGTTTCGATATCCCCCTGCTGGATCAAACGCAGAATCCGTTTGCTCAGATTGCGTGCACGACCACGATACCACTTGTTCCGTTCACGCCGTTTCAGACTCTTGCGCAACTGCTTTTTCGCCGACTTCGTATTCGGCATGTACTCACCCCCTTACCGGCACAGCATGCAGCGAATTGGGTATCTAAATTATAAATTCTGGTCCGGATTTTGCAACTTGATCTTCCGCGCGTCCCCGCTTATTCTAAAGGGAAGTTCGGACGTGCGACTGTGGAGGGTGTAGCTCAACCGGTGAGAGCATCGGGCTGTGGCCCCGGGGGTTGGGGGTTCGAGTCCCCTCACCCTCCCCAGGCCGATCATCATCCCGCAAATCCAACCGTGTGCCGCTTCGCCATGGCATCCCGAACACGCGCCCGTAGCTCAATTGGATAGAGCATCGGACTTCGGATCCGAGGGCTGGGGGTTCGAGTCCCTCCGGGCGCGCCACGCAAATATACATATCATCAGCCTGAATGGTCCATTTCCCAAATACAGTGATGCACAGTGGGATGCAGGGGCGGGGTCCGGGCGGTGACCACTGGCGGGCACCGGTGTGCCGCAACAATGGCCACCACGATGCGGCAGCCACCGCCGTGTCTACAACACGGCGATCTGGACAGGAATGGGACAGCATGGTTCATTGCGGTTCCAGGGCGCATGCAGTAGACGTTGAGACATTCGGAAACCCCAGAATCGTGTGAACGTCCAGACGCAGCGGATGTGCCGTCTGTGCAATGCGGATCCAGAGACTGCCATCGGTTTCCACACGCTCGATCGTGCCCTCGACCCACTGACCCTGCCACCGTGCAACGATCGGTCGCCCCGGTGCCCACTGTGCAGTGCGAAACCAACGCTGCAGATACGCCACCCACTGCCCGGAGGACCAGTACGTCTCCGCGCGCCGCAGTGCATGCACGATCGCCCGGAGCAATGCCGTACGATCCCAGCCGGGCCGCAGTGCATCCAGCCAGATCACACCGGCAGACGAATTCGGCGTGGACGGCCAGGGATGGACGTTCAACCCGATGCCGATCAACAGTCCACCTGGACGTCCCTTTGTATATACAAGTTCAACCAGTACACCGGCGAGTTTGCGTCCGCGTGCCCAGAGATCGTTGGGCCACTTGCACACGAGTTCACCGTGCACGGGACGCAGCACCCCGTACACTGCTGCGGTCGCGGCAAAATTCCAGAACACACCGGCGATGGGCAACTGCGATTCGTGCAGCACCCATGTCATATAGATGCCGACATCCGGCGGGGACCACCAGGGTCGACCATGGCGTCCACGTCCGGCCGTCTGGGCATTGGCCACGACCAGGGACGGATGCGGCAATTCATGAAAGTGCGCGCGTGCCCACTGCTGGGTTGAATCGACCACCGGCAGGTACACCCACTCGGCCACACATCGGTGGCGACGAAAGTGCCGGACCAGCGCATGGATGTGGTATTTGGTGGTTTGCGGTGTCACGTTTGTGCCCCATTCCGGGATTCGTATTCCGCAAGCAACGACTTCGCCTGTGCAATCTGATCCTGCAGGGCTGCGCGGGCGGTGCCTCCGGGAACGTTCCGCCGCTCGACACTCTCTTCCGGGGTCAACCAGTGCAGGCCGGTATCCCGGGGGATCCGCAGCCGTTTACAGAGTTCCGCAGCGGGGATCTGATCCGGTAACCGACCTTCGGCCATGCACTGGCGCACGAGTTGTCCGACACGGCGATGGGCCTCCCGAAACGGTACACCCAGACGGACAAGTTGCGCCGTCATATCGACCGCCGTGAGCCAGACGTCCAGACGCGCGTGCATGCGCTCCGGACACACCCGGATGTGCGTCAATGCGTCGGCCACCACCGGCAGGGTTTCGACCAGCAGATCATACGACGTGAACACGTGCACCTTGTCCTCCTGAAAGTCCTTGTGATACCCCGTCGGCAGGCCATGCAAGACGGTCCACCATCCGTGCAGCAGTTCGACCAGACGTGCCGCCCGCGCACGCGTCAATTCAAAAATATCCGGATTCTTCTTCTGGGGCAATGCGCTGGACCCCGTACTGAACGCATCCGGCAGTTCGAAAAACCCGAACTCACGGGTACTGAACAGGATCACGTCCGCAGCCAGTCGCCCGAGATGGTGACCGATCATGGCACCGGCGTAGAGAAACGCGGTCACGAAATCCCGATCGGCGACGGCGTCCAGGCTATTGGAACTGATACGTGAAAACCCGAGTTCCCGTGCGAGAAACGTCCGATCGACCGGCACATCCGTGCCCGCGAGGGCACCGCTACCGAGCGGCAGGACGTCCACGATCTCCCGCACTGTGTGCAACACCCATTGATCCCGTGCAAATGCCCAGAAATGCGCAAGCCACCACAGGGCCATTCGAATCGGCTGGGCCTGTTGCAGGTGTGTATATCCAGGCATGATCACGTCGATATCCCGCTCCGCACGGGCCACGAGCACGCGCAGGAGTGTATGCATATGATGCTGCAGCACGGGCAGATGATCGAGCATCCAGAGCCGCAGATCGGTGACCACCTGATCGTTGCGGCTGCGTCCGGTATGAATTTTTCCGGCAACCGGACCCACGAGTTCGGTCAGTCGCCGTTCGATGGCCGTATGAATGTCTTCATCCTCGGGACGAAACGGAAACCGACGCTCATGCAGTTCCCGTTCGATGGTCCCCAACCCGGAGAGAATCGTGGCCATCTCGCTGTCTGTGATGACACCGGCACGGTGCAGTGCCCGCGCCCAGACCCGGTTCACCCGGACGTCCTGATCGGCCAGCCGGCGATCGACGGGTAGTGATTGATTCATCGTCCAGGCACGTGGATCCATCGGATGCTCGATACGCCCGTTCCACAACTTCATTCCGCACACTCTCCGACTTCCAGCGGGGTGCGTACCGGTGATGTCCGTTGATGCAACGCACGGACTTTTAGCGGTAACCCGAACAACCGGATAAACCCGGTCGCATCCCGATGGTCGTACACGCTATCCGCGCCGAACGTGGCCAGATCCTGTCGGTACAGGCTGTACGGACTCGTGCGAGCGATTGGAAAGACGTTGCCCCGAAACAGACGCAACCGGACCGTCCCCGTAACCACCCGCTGGGTCTGGTCAAAGAACGCATCCAGCGCCTCTCGCAGGGGTGTGAACCAGAGACCCTGGTATACGAGTTCCGCATAGCGCAACGCCAGCGTATCCTTCATCTGAAGCGTCGCGTGATCGAGTACGATCGATTCGAGTTCCTGATGCGCACGAAACAGGATGGTCCCGCCGGGCGTCTCATAGATGCCGCGGGATTTCATTCCCACCAGCCGATTTTCCACCATATCCACCCGTCCGATACCGTGTCGCGCACCGATGGTATTGAGCGTTTCCACCATCGCGGCCGGTGAGAGCGACTCCCCGTTCAGCATTACCGGAACGCCCTGTGCAAAGGTGATCGTGATCTCCTCCGGCGGTGTCGAGACCGTTGCGGGATCACGCGTCCACATGTAGACGTCCTCCGGCGGGGCACACGCCGGATCCTCCAGGACGCCGCCCTCATGGGAAATGTGCCAGAGGTTGCTGTCCCGGCTGTACAGTTCATTCTCCCGTACGCGCACTGGAATCTGATGTTCGCGTGCATATGCGAGCAGATCCTCCCGCGAGCGGAAATCCCAGATTCGCCAGGGTGCAATCACCTGAAGGTCGGGATCCAGCGCCATACAGGCGAGTTCAAACCGGACCTGATCGTTGCCCTTCCCGGTGGCGCCATGGGCCACAGCGTCTGCGCCCACCTGATGTGCGACATCGACCAGGTGCCATGCAATGAGCGGCCGGGCAATCGCGGTCCCCAGAAGATACTGTCGCTCATACACGGCACCTGCCTTGAGTAAACGGAACAAATACTCCCGCGCGAATTCCTCGCGCAGATCACGTACGATCAGACCATCGGCACCACTGGCACGGGCCCGTTTTTCCAGATCGGTGAGGTCCTCCGACTGCCCGAGATGTGCGGTAAAACAGATCACCCGACATCGGAACGTCGATTTCAACCAGTGGACGATCACCGACGTATCCAGGCCACCGGAATATGCAAGGACGATGGTGTGTACCGATTGCATCAGCATACAAATTCCTCCACATCGGGGGATTCGCCAGGGGGGACCGTACCGAATGGGGGGAATCAGGTCATCACCTCTCCGGCCCGTCAGGCGGGCCGGCGGCGGATCCGATGGGCAGGAACCGATACGCGGCACCGATCATGTACATCCGTGTACCGTGCAAAGACTCGAATTGCAGTCACATCCATTGCGGACTCCATGGATCTCCGTACGTCTTACCCTCACCGGGTGCCTTTAAATTTAATAAAATCCTGACATGTTGTCAATGGAAGCTCCTCCGGGATCAGGATAGGAAAAATGGGACAGGGGATGCACCGGATGAACAGATAGCCCGGTTGACACCGGGATCAGGTCTCAGGTCCCAGGTGTCAGGTTTCGGATCTCGGGTGTCAGGTATCGGGTCTTCTATGTTAAACGTGGGTCAGATGTTAGGGGTTATGGGTGTAAAATG
>CAZIRO010000020.1:0-24782 GCA_964541595.1 uncultured Acidobacteriota bacterium | reverse complement strand
TATTGCAGTGTTGCCCCGACCTGTGGCCCGCCGCCGTTTGCACACGACGTTGCCGACCCTGCCCACTTCGCGGGATCACCGCATCAACGCCGTTCTATCGGTTGTCCTGGTGGCCATCATCGTTGCACTGTGGATCGTCTTCGCCTGAAACGATCCTCGGGATGAACGTCACACGGGATCTCCGCTTGCGTCGTAAAGGCCTTGAGGGGGCAACATTACCGTTCGTTCCGGTCAGGCAAGGAATCTTTCGGTATTGGTACGGGAAAATGGGACAGCAGGAACCACCGGATCCACAGGTGTGTCGGTAGCCACCGGTCTCGGGTATCAGGTATCAGGTATCAGGTGTCAGGTGTCAGGTATCAGGTCCCAGGTGTCGGGTGGCAGGGATCGGGGAATGACATGCGTAGCGGAATCGATATACCGCTGCTACCATGGACCGTTCAGTGTCCCATTTCCTGTACCGTCCCAGGAATATATCCCCACACTCATTTACGATACCTGCATCTCACCCAATCCCCATCACTTGCCCCTCGAGATCGGACACCTGGGACCTGACACCTGACACCTGATACCTGGGACCCGATCCCGGCGGTCCCGGTTGATGATAGCGAGCGCGTGCCATATACTATGGACAGTCATTCCACCTGCACAGCACGCGATCAAACCCCATCAGACCTGCAGGGTCATGGTATGGAACTGGTAGCGGCGATTCCACATTATGTGCTCCCCCTGGCCATTGTGGTCGGGGTCGGTGTACTGGGCTGGATCGTTGAAAAGGTCGTACTGGGCCATTTCCGTAAACTGGCCGCACGTACGGAAATCCGACTGGACGATCTGATCCTCGACTCGTTTCATCATGTGGTGACTCTGTGGTTCTTCCTGCTGGGGGTCTATCTCGCCGTGGAATACACACCGCTTCCGGAAGGGTATCGTACGTTATTCGAAAAGATTGTCATCGGAGTTGCGCTGTTTGCGGTTGCCATCGCCCTGGCCCGCTTCTTCGCCGGTACGGTGGAACTTTACGCAAATCGTCTGTTACCGACATCGGCAAGCCTGTTCCGATCCGTCATTTATATCCTGGTAGTTGGCGTCGGGGTGCTTATCGTACTGCAAACGGTCGGTATCAATGTCACCCCGCTGATTACCGCACTGGGTGTCGGCGGTCTGGCCGTAGCACTGGCACTGCAGGATACGCTGTCCAATCTGTTCGCTGGAATTTATCTCTTGCTGGTGCGACAGATCAATCCGGGGGATTACGTCCGTCTGGAGTCCGGTGAAGAGGGCTATGTGACGGACATCACCTGGCGCAATACGACGCTCCGCATGCTGTCCAACAATCTCGTCGTTGTGCCGAATACCAAGGTCGCCAGCCTGATCGTGACGAATTACTCGTTACCCCAGAATGAGATGTCCGTCCTGGTCCAGGTTGGTGTGAGTTACGACAGCGACCTGGAACACGTTGAACGCGTCACGATCGAGGTCGCCCGCGAGGTGCTACGCGAGGTTCCCGGTGGGGTACCTGAGTTTGAACCGTTCATCCGGTACCACACATTCGGCGATTTCAGTATCAATTTTACCGTGATCCTGCGCGCGCGAACGTATGTGGACCAGTTTCTGCTCAAGCACGAGTTTGTCAAACGACTCCATCGTCGCTACCGTCAGGAAGGGATTGAAATTCCGTTTCCCATCCGGACGGTCTATTTGCATGAATCCGCCGCGGCGTCTCCTGTTCCGGCGACGTCTTCCGTAGTAGTCGGGAACCCGCCCGGCGCCGATACACAATCGTAGGGAGTCCTGTATGGGAGAATCAACATTCTGGACCGGCCTCAGGGCCCGGCTGGGTCGGATATTCCGAACAATCGGGCATGTGCAAAGCACGGTCCTGCTGGGGTTGTACTATATCCTGTTTTTACCGCTACCGGCCTTGTGGATACGGTGGACCCGTGACCCGTTGCGGATACGGCGTCCTCAGGCGGATTCCTACTGGGACTTTTCCAAACGGTTTCCGAAGACCCTGGAAGAGGCCCGTCGGCAATCCTGATCGTCTCAAATCCTGAAATCTTGACGGGGAAATGTACATACTGGGCGTTTCCTGTTACTTTCATGACGCATCGGCCGTACTGCTCAGGGACGGCATTCCGGTGGCCTGTGCGGCCGAGGAGAGTTTTTCCCGCAGGAAACACGACCCGGACTTTCCGGAGCGGGCCATCCGGTATGTGCTTGCAACGGCCGGCATCGAGGGGCGGGATCTGGACTGGGTGGTCTTTTACGAGAAACCGTTTCGGAAGTGGGAACGCATCTGGATGAGCATTCTGGGGCGGTATCCGCGCTCGTGGCCGGTGTTTCGGGAGGCGATGCGCGGGTGGCTGATGGACAAGTTGTGGGTGAAGGCGCGGCTCGAGCGGCTGCTGGACATACCTGCAGACCGCATTCTGTTCAGTGACCACCATCTGTCACACGCGGCAAGTGCGTTTTTCTGTTCGCCCTTTGAGGAGGCGGCCATTCTGACGGCAGATGCGGTGGGGGAGTGGTCGACGGCGACGCTCGGCGTGGGGCGGGACCGGGAGATCGAAGCGATTGCCGAACTGCGGTTTCCGCACTCGATCGGGCTGCTCTACAGCACGTTCACGGCGCTGCTCGGGTTCGAGGTCAACGAGGGGGAATACAAAGTGATGGGGATGGCGCCGTTTGGGGAACCGAAGTATGTCGAGGACATCTACCGCATCCTGGACCTGAAACCGGACGGGTCGATCTGGCTGGATATGGACTATTTTGCGTACACGCATTCGGCGGACCGGATGTACAGTGCGCGTTTGCTCGAACTGTTCGGACCGCCGCGCAAGCCGGGGACACCGTTTTTCACGGAGCGGTCGGGGTGGCCGCGGTACTGGGGGGCGCCGCCGGCGAATTTTCGGGAACTGGCACGGGAGAACCAGCGGTATGCGGACATTGCGGCGTCGATTCAGCGGGTGACGGAGGACATGCTGATTGCGATGGCGCGATATCTGCACGAGCGGACGGGGCTGCGGCGGCTGTGCATGGCCGGGGGCGTGGCGCTGAACTGCGTGGCGAACACGAAGATTCTGCAGCAGACGCCCTTTGCGGAACTGTTCATCCAGCCGAATGCGGGCGACGGCGGGGGTGCGCTGGGGGCGGCGCTGTGGGTGTACCACACGGTGCTCGGTCAGCCGCGGCGGTATGTCATGGAACATGCGTACCTGGGACCGGCGTTTGATGCGGGTCGGGTGCAGGCAGCGCTCGCGCAGCAGGGTGTGGCCTATGAAGAGGTACCGCACGAGGACGCCCTCGTGGCGCGGGTGGTCGACGCACTCGTGGCGGGGAAGGTCGTCGGATGGTACCAGGGAGCGCTCGAATGGGGACCGCGGGCGCTCGGGCATCGGAGTATTCTCGCCGACCCGCGCAACCCGGAAATGAAGGACCGGGTGAACGTCAAGATCAAGTTTCGGGAACCGTACCGGCCGTTTGCGCCGTCGGTATTGGCGGACTGTGCGCTGACGTATTTTGGGGTGGAGGAAGCGGTGCGGCAGTATCCGGCGCGGTTCATGCTGCTGACGGTGCCCGTGCGGGACGGGGCGGGGATACCGGCGGTCACGCATGTGGACGGCAGTTCCCGGATTCAGACGGTAACGGAGGCGTGGGAACCGCTGTACGCACGGTTGCTCCGAACGTTTCGGGAGGCCACGGGTGTGGGGGTGGTGCTGAACACGAGTTTCAATCTGCGGGGGGAGCCGATCGTGTGTGCGCCGGAAGACGCGCTGTCGACGTTCTTCCGCAGCGGGCTCGACTGGCTCGTCATGGACCGGTTTATCGTGCAAAAGGCGTAGCGTCGGAATCCGGTTCTCTGTGCTTTTACTCAATCACTTTTAAAAGGGAGACGGTCCGATGGGACGGTTTCAATCGTTCAGGACACGTTTGGGAATCGTCGGTGAACTGTTCGGGTTTTTATGGCAGAACAAGTTGTGGTGGCTGATTCCGATGATGGTCACGCTGTTATTGCTCGGACTGCTTCTCGTGCTCGGTCAGAATCCGGTGATTGCGCCGTTTATTTACACGTTGTTTTAGTCCCGTATCCCTGAAATCCCGCACACCCGGCCCTCGACATCTGAGACCCGACACCTGGGACCTGACACCCGACACCTGGTATCCACCGGGCCATCCGCTCATCCGGCGCATTCCCTGTCCCATTTCCCGTCGCGATCTCGGGTCGCATGGCATTGATATTTCTCCCGACCATTTGGTAAAGTATAGAGACGTACAAAGGGTATTGTGTATGGACGGGTTGGAGTTCAGTCGCCGCGTGTTGGTGGTCGTTCTGTTCGGGGTGGTATGTGTATGGCTTCCTGTTTCTGGATATACGTTAGACCCGAACCGTACGATCACCCAGTACCTGCATGACTACTGGACGACCGAACATGGGCTTCCGCAATCCACCGTCCGCGCGATCACCCAGACGCCGGACGGTTATCTGTGGCTGGGCACGCAGGAGGGCCTGGTACGTTTCAACGGGATGCGTTTCCAGGTACTGAACCGCCGCAATGCGCCGTTTTTACGCAATCTCTATGTGAGCGCGCTGTGGGTGGACGATCGGGGCGGAATGTGGATCGGCACCTATGGAGGCGGACTGGTCTACTGGACGCCGCCGCGTGCGCGTGTATTTACAGAGAAAGACGGTTTAAAAGATCTCGTCATTACGGCCCTGACCCCCTCCCATACGGGTGGGCTCTGGATCGGTACGGCCAATCAGGGTGTGTTCTATCTCGGGGATGGCGGCCGGATTCGTCAGTTCGGACCTGAACAGGGTCTCACCGGACATACGGTCCATGATCTCTTTGAAGATCATCGCGGTCGTCTATGGGTCGCCACGGAGAACGGAGCGTTCGTACGTGAAGGTACGAGATTTCGCCGATTGGGGGTTCAGGACGGTCTTCCCAGTGCGGTCGTTCGGGCCGTATATGAAGATCGCAGGCGACGGATGTGGATCGGAACAGCGGAGGGACTGGTGCTCTGGGAGCACGGGGCACGCCGTATATTTACGGAAGCAGACGGCCTGGCCAGCCGGGACGTTCGTCGTCTGTACATGGACCGGGACGGGAATCTATGGATCGGTACTGAGGACAACGGCATCAGCCGGATGCGGCCGGATGGAACGATCGACAGTTTAACACCGGCGCAGGGGTTTTCCGGGGAATCGGTGTACGCTTTTTATGAGGATCACGAGGGCAGTCTATGGATCGGCACACTGGACGGAGGGGTCAACCGTCTGCGATCCGGTCGATTTCTCACGTACACTCCCGGAGAGGGGTTGCTCTCGAACAACGCTTTGACGATCTATGAGGACCACTCTGGTCGACTCTGGATCGGTACATCTGCGGGGTTGCAGCGATTTCATCGCGGACGGTTTGTGGAGGCGATTGCCACGGTGGGGGATAAACCCATCGGTGGCGTGGTCTCTCTTGCAGAAGTTCAGCCGGGTCAACTATGGATCGGCACATTACGCGGTCTCTGGATACACACGCGTGCGGGGTTACGTCCGGTCACCGGCCTGCGGAATACGCGGATTCGGGTCATCTTCCCGGACACGCGCGGTCGGGTCTGGGTCGGCACCAGTGGAGGTTTACACCAGCTCACGCCATCCGGTCGGGTGGTCCGGGTATATACGCGAAAAGACGGTTTGCGCAGCGAAGTCATCCACGTCGTTCAGGAAGGACCGGACGGATCCATATGGATCGGCACTGGCGGTGGTGGTATCCATCGTTTACGGGAGGGCCGCATTGAAACGCCTCCAGGTCTGGGACCCTTCGATACGTCGATCGTGCTGGCGCTCTATTTTGACGCGGAGTCCGTACTCTGGATCGGCACATTCGGCGAAGGCCTCATTCGGTATCACCAGGGGCGGGTGACGCTTTATACCACGGACGAGGGTCTGCCGGATAATACGGCATTCCAGATCCTGGAGGACAACGAGGGCTACCTCTGGATGAGCAGCAACCGCGGGATCTATCGGGTGGCACGCGCTGCCCTGAATGCACTGGCGCAGGGCAGGGTCACGCATATCCACGGTCGCCTGTTCGGTCACGCTGATGGCATGAAGAACCCGGAGTGCAACGGTGGACATCAACCCGCCGGCTGGAAAACCCGGGACGGTCGACTCTGGTTCCCGACGATTGCCGGTGTGGTGGTCGTCGATCCGCGCCGGATCGCACTCGGCCGGAGTCCCCCACCGCCGGTGCATATCGAACGTGTTGTGGTCAATTTCCGCCCGTTTGATCTGTTTCGTCGGCCATCCGGAACGTCGACGTTTCGATGGGGTCCCGGCGTGAAGCGCATCGAATTTCACTACACCGGTTTAAGTTTTATTGCGCCCCAGCAGATGCAGTTCCGGTATCGTCTGGAGGGGTTCGATGCGGATTGGGTCGATGCCGGAGACCAGCGGATTGCCGTATATACCAATCTGCCTCCCGGACGGTATCGGTTCCACGTCATTGCCGCGAATCCCGATGGTATCTGGAATCAGACCGGGGATGCCGTGACATTTATCGTCCGTCCGCACGTGTATCAAACGGTCGCTTTTCGTTTGCTCGCTGCTATCGGTCTGGTGCTGATCGGTGTGGGACTGGTGTATCTGCGTTTGCGGCGGATGCGACGCCGGCAGGAACATCTGGAACATCTCATTCAGGAACGCACCCGGGAACTTCTGGAGGTCACCCGTCAACTGGAAGCGGCCAACCGGTATCTGGAACAGTTGTCCTATCTGGACGGGCTCACGGGTATTCCGAATCGTCGCTTTCTGGATGATTACCTGAACCGCGAGTGGAATCGTGCCTTACGGCATGAACGCCCGATCGCACTGATCCTTGTGGACGTCGATTTCTTTAAACATTACAACGACCGGTACGGTCACCTGCAGGGAGACGAGTGTTTGAAACGGATCGCCCATGCGCTGGACACGAATCTGAAACGGTCCGCGGACGTCGTCGGGCGGTACGGTGGAGAGGAATTTCTGGTGATCCTTCCGGAAACCGATCTGGACGGCGCATGTGTGGTCGCGGAGCGGTTGAAACAGGCAGTGGAATCCTTACGGATCCCGCACGAAGGCTCCGGCCTGATGCCGTATGTGACCGTATCGATAGGTGTATCGGCCATGGTACCCCGAACGGCCGGAGATCCGTCCATACTGTTGCAACTGGCCGATCAGGCGTTGTATCAGGCCAAACAGAGCGGTCGGAACCGGATCGACGTATGTGTCTTCCCCTCAGCGTCCGCCCCCTGAAATAAGTGGTAGTTAGTCCAGTGCTTCCGTACCGCATAGGTCGGTGCCGTACCGGCAATCTGTGTGCATAAGGGGGGTTGTCAATTCGAGAGCCGTCGGGATCGAGACAGGAAATGGAACACTGAATGGTCCATGTTGGCAGCGGTATATCGATTCCGTTACGGACATCATACCCTGACCCCTGACACCCGACCCCTGGGACCTGACACCTACGCGGGGACATCCCTTGCACATCCCATCCGGAGTGTGTACAATGGGCAACCTTGAAAACGACGGGTACGCATGCTGACTCCTGTAGCCTGCGGCGGAGGAGCACCGAACCATGCAAGAGGTGGCCACCTTGCAGTACACGCATGAGTTACAACGAGAGGATGACTACCGGTTCCGTTTATTCATTACGCTGCCGTGGACGGAAGTCGATGCCAGGTTGAATGCGTATGCACAGGATCTCCGAAAGGTGGTGCAGATCCCGGGATACCGACCCGGACGCGCTCCGGTGGAATTGATTCGCCGGATGCTGCACAGGAGCCTGGAAGATCAGTTGCGCGAGTGGTTCCCGGAAGTCATCCGAACGGTCGTGCAGGAACAGGATATTGATGTTCTGGTGGGTCCGGAGATCGTGCATTACTCCCTCATTGAAGGCGAACCGCTGGTGATCGAATGTACCGGCATCCTGTGGCCGACTGTGGAACTGCGTCCTTTCGATGCCATCCGCCCACCGGAAGACTGGTCGGCGGAGCGAGAACGCATTGCACAGCAGGAGATCGAACAGGAGATCCGGATCCGCAGGGAAAAACAGGCCATCCTGGAGCCCGTAGAAGGTCGCGGCATACGTGCGGAAGACGTCGTGACGCTCCAGTTGCGGATTACGGACCGGGACCGTGGTGCGGTCATTCTCAAGGACGAGCTCGTGACCCTGGATCTCGCCAATCCGCTGTTAAGTCCCGTTGTGGTCCGTCACCTGGAAGACCGCACCGCAGAAGAGGAGATCTCCTGGGAGATGGACGTCTCCCTGGACTGGTTGGCCCGGGAGACAGACGCGACGGAATCGGAAGTACATCGGATCGCGTGTGATGCAAAGATCGTCCGCATCTACAGGGCCGCATTGGCGCCCATCGAAGAGATCCTCGAACAGGAGGGCATGGAGTCCGAAGCGGAATGGCGGGCATTCCTGCAGGAGCAACTGCACCCGCGAATCGCCCGCGCACAGCAGAAGGTTCTGGAAGAAACGGTGATCGATGCGGCCATTGCCGACTACGGCACATTACCCGATTTCCTGCTGGCATCGGTCGTGCGTGAAGAGGCACACAAACA
The DNA here is from genome assembly GCA_964541595.1 of uncultured Acidobacteriota bacterium. GTDB lineage: Bacteria > Acidobacteriota > HRBIN11 > HRBIN11 > HRBIN11 > CAZIRO01. Next base: position 16,177 of record CAZIRO010000020.1, on the reverse strand, counting down.
CTGGCAGAAACAACTTCGTGCCTATGAGAACACACCGATCATCCTGGCACATCTGGACCGGTTGAAATCAGAAGTCCGCCCTGTCGCCGAACGGCAACTGGCGCGCCAGATCGCCGTGCATCAGATCGCGCGTGCGCATCGGATTGAAGTCACGGATGCGGACCTCAACGCGATCGTTGAGGAGATCGCCCGATTGCAGCACCGTACGGTGGAATCCCTGCGGGCATTGCTCGAACAGGCGCCGGACGAGCGGCGCAGTCTGGAGTTCGAAGCCCTGTTTCGTAAAGTCGCCGCATTTATCTGTCAACAGATCGGATGGGAACCATGAGTGAATTGACGCGTGATCAGTTGATCCCCATCGTCGTTGAGCAAACACAGCGTGGAGAACGCGCATACGATATCTTTTCCCGGTTGCTGCGGGATAACATTATCTTCCTCGGCATGCCCATCGACGACAATGTGGCCAATCTGATCGTGGCACAGATCCTTTTCCTGGAAGCCGAGGATCCGGAGAAGGACATTTATCTGTACATCAATTCACCGGGTGGGGCCATCACCGCAGGTCTGGCCATTTATGATACGATGCAGTTCGTTCGTCCGGACATTTCGACGATCTGCATCGGCCAGGCGGCCAGTATGGCAGCGTTACTTCTGGCCGCCGGTACCCGTGGAAAACGCTATGCATTGCCACATTCTCGCGTGATCATCCATCAGCCGATCGGGGGATTCCAGGGCCAGGCCACCGACATCGAGATCCATGCACGCGAGATCTTGCGCATGAAACGGCTCATCGTGGAGATCCTTGCGGAACATACCGGCCAACCGCCCGGCCGTATCGAAGAAGACATTGACCGCGATTTTATCATGACACCGGCGCAGGCCAAAGAGTACGGGATTATCGATGAGGTGATCGCACGACGCCGGTCATAGCATCGGGGTCTGGCATGCCACCTGGAACGCACATCAACATCCCATGTGAAACGCCCGTGGAGTGAAGGGTGCGGAGCGGGACCGGTACAGATGCATCCAGACAGATCTATCCCGCATGGGGAGGTCGACCATGACACGGGCTCAGGAAGCCATCGCACGCATTCATTCGGAAAACGTCGAAGTGGTGACCCTTGTGTTTACAGACATTCTCGGCCGTTTGAAAGGGTTCAATCTCAGTCTGGACGAGATCGAACGCGCGTTTGCCGAAGGTATTGTGTTTGACGGATCCTCCATCGAGGGTTTTGTGCGCATTGAAGAATCCGATCTCATCGCCAAACCGGATCCGGATGCGGTATTCATCGCACCGGCGCACGTGTGTGGGTTGAAGACCGCATTTATCGTGTGTGACGTGCTACGTGTCCAGGGTGAACCGTTCGAACGCGATCCGCGATACGTCCTGAAACGCGTGCTGCGCCAGCTCGCTGAGGATGGATTACAGTACTACGTGGGACCGGAACTTGAATACTTTTATTTCGGCAGTGGCGAACGCCCGGAACTGCTGGATGAGGCCGGCTACTTTGATACGTTGCCCTCATATCATCCGACACTGGCGCGTGAAGAAACCGTCAAAGTGCTGAAAGAAATGGGGATCGCCGTCGAGGCTTCCCATCATGAGGTGTCCCCGAGTCAGCATGAGATCGATTTCCGCTATACGGATGCCCTGCGCATGGCGGATATCCTGCAGATCTCGAAGATGATCATCAAAGAAGTCGCCCGCAAACACGGATTGTACGCTTCATTCATGCCGAAACCCGTGTTCGGGATCAATGGCAGCGGTATGCACGTGCACATGTCTCTCTGGCGGGATCGTGAAAACATCTTTTATGACGCCCGGGACAGCTATCAGTTATCCCGGGAAGCCCGCCACTTCCTGGGCGGGGTGCTGCACTACATCCGCGAAATCACGCTGGTTACGAACCAGTGGGTGAATTCCTATAAACGTCTGGTCGTCGGTTACGAAGCGCCGGTGTATATCTCCTGGGGCCGGTTCAACCGGTCCGCGCTCGTTCGCGTTCCGGCGTTTAAAAAGCCGGCATCCGCGCGGATGGAACTGCGTGCACCGGATCCGGGCACGAATCCGTATCTTGCGTTTGCCGCGGTTGTCACCGCGGGCCGTGCCGGCATGCGCGAGCAGATCGAACCGCCGCCTCCCATCGAACAGGACATTTATCACATGAGTGAGCAGGATCGCCGTCGCCTGGAGATCGGTACGTTGCCGTCGTCACTGATGGAGTCGATCGAGTATGCGCGGAACTCCAAGATTCTTCGGGAGGCCCTGGGCGATCCGCTGGTAGACAAACTCGTGGAGAACAAACGGGTCGAATGGGACAAGTTCCGTATCGCCGTAACGGATTACGAGATCGCCACATATTACAAAATGCTGTAAATCCGGTGCGTGGACCGTACGGAATGGCCGAACCGGCAGGAAGGATGTGCCCTGCCCGGTCTCCAGATGTGCATGTATGGCGCGACCCGCTAAAATACCGGCAGGGCGCGAAACGGTGTGGAGTCCGGAATGCAACAGGTTGAACGGTTTCAAACGCGGTGGGGTTTGATTCTGGCGGCCCTGGGGATGGCCATCGGTACGGGCAATATCTGGCGATTTCCCCGCATGATTGCGGCCAACGGCGGTGGGGCGTTTCTGATCCCGTGGCTGTTCTTTTTGATCCTGTGGTCCATTCCCCTGCTGATGGTGGAAATGGTCGTTGGCAAACGCACGCGACGGGGACTGATCGGTGCGTTTGCCCAGTGGGTCGGTCCCGCGTACGGATGGATGGGCGCGTTCGTCGCATGGTGCACGCTTGCGATCATGTTCTACTATTCGGTGGTCACGGGGTGGTGTCTGCGGTATCTCGTCGCTGCGCTCATGGGGCAGTTCCGTACCACATCGGGTGAGGTGTTCTGGCACGCGTTCATTCACGATCCGATCCAGGTCGTGCTCTATCACCTGGTTGCCATGGGCGTCGGGACTTGGATCGTCGCCCGCGGTGTGGCCGCAGGTATTGAACGAGCCAACCGGATTTTTATTCCGGCGCTGTTTGCCGTACTCGTTGTCTCTGCGGTTCGTGCCCTGACACTGTCCGGTGCGGATGCCGGTCTGGCGTATTACTTCACGCCGAACTGGCATATGCTGCGGGATTACCGCGTGTGGTTGAATGCGTTGTCGCAATCTGCCTGGTCCACGGGCGCTGGCTGGGGTCTGTTGCTGACCTATGCGGTGTACGCCCGTCGGCGCGAGGACGCCGTGCACCAGAGTCTGGTCATTGGGTTCGGGAACAATTCCGCGTCCCTGCTCGCCGGATTGGTCATCCTGCCCACGGTATTTGCCCTGAGTACGTTGCCCTATGCGCAGACGGTGGCACGGCTGCAGGCACCGGGACCCGCGTCTACCGGCGTTACGTTTACCGCCCTGCCGGATCTGTTCATGCGCATGCCCGGAGGCACGTGGTTCAGTGTGTTGTTTTTCCTCGGGTTGTGTTTTGCCGCCATCTCCTCGCTCATTGCCATGATCGAACTCGGTGTCCGGGTGCTCATCGATTTCGGGATGTCCCGTCGCCTGGCCACCTGGACGGTTGGACTGGTCGGATTTTTCCTTGGATTGCCTTCTGCCCTGTCGCTCACGTTCTTTGAAAATCAGGATTGGGTCTGGGGGCTCGGCCTGATCGTCAGCGGTGCGTTTTTCACGTTCGGTGTGATCCGGACCGGAGTGGACCGTTTTCGCCGTGAATGGCTCCTTTCGGAAACGTCACGCTACCGGCCGGGGCGGTGGCTGAACCTCGTGTATGCGATCATCATTCCGGTTCAATTCCTGACGCTCATCGGCTGGTGGTTCTATCAATCGGCCACATCGTTTGCACGTGCGAATCCCTGGTCCCCGTTCACGCCGTTCGGCATCGGCACCTGCCTGGTCCAGTGGGGCATCGTACTCGTCGTGTTGATCGGATGTAATCGGTGGATGGTACGCCGGGTGAGCGGAGGGTGAGGATGTCCACCGCAGCCGTGGTGATGATGATCGTGTTTCTCGGTGGGGTGTGGGGTACGTTCCTGTGGTTGCTCCTGCACATGGACAGCAACGCGATAGACGATTAAATTGTATATCACACCCGGTACCCGAGCAGTTCAATGATACGCCCGTATAGAGGATCGCCATGAAGGACTATTATGCCATTCTCGGCGTGCCGCGCAACGCTTCTCCCGAGGAGATCAAAAAGGCATACCGGCGGCTCGCGTTGCAGTACCATCCGGATCGCAATCCCGGAGATAAAGCGGCGGAAGAGAAGTTCAAAGAGATCACGGAAGCATACTCGGTGCTCATCGATCCGGAAAAACGTGCCCTGTACGACCAGTACGGTCTGGAAGGATTGCGCCGGCAAGCCGGAACGGCGGATCGTTACTGGAATCCGGAAATCTTCCGCGACTTCGAAGACCTGTTCCGCTGGTTCATGAACGGTGGATGGGAACGGATTTTCCATTTCGGCTGGGACTGGGAAATGTGGCCCGGACATCGCGGCCAGGATGCCCGACCGGGAGAGGATCTGCAGTATACCCTGGAGATCACCCTGGAAGAGGCGTTTCGTGGCAAGACGGTGACGTTACAGATTCCGCGCCATATCGTCTGTCCGGACTGCAGGGGTGTGGGCACACGCGAGCGTGCACGTCGACAGATCTGCCCGCACTGTCAGGGTGCGGGCGTCATTCAGACGCAGCGCGGGTTCCTCTTCATCGGACGTACCTGTCCGCAATGTCGCGGACGGGGACAGGTGCTGTCCAACCCCTGTGCCACGTGTCGGGGTGAGGGGCGCGTGCAGGGTACGCGAGAGGTGCAGGTCCGGATCCCGCCGGGTGTGGATACCGGTATGCAGATCCGTCTGCACGGCGAGGGGGATGCCGGAATCCGCGGTGGACCGCCGGGCGATCTGTATATCCTGATCAAAGTGCGTGAACATCCCCACTATCGGCGTCAGGGGGATGACCTGTACGTTGACCAGACGATCTCCGTGTTTCAGGCGATTGTCGGAGATGAGATCGCCATCCCCACACTCGACGGATCGCACGTGCGCGTGCGCGTGGAACCGGGAACCCAGCCGGGAACCATGGTGAAAATCCCCGGTAAGGGGATGCCCAGCGTGCAGAACCGGGGAACCGGCGACCTGTACGTGCGTTTCCACGTGGTCATTCCGACAGAGATCGACGATGCGGACCGCGTTTTACTGGAACGACTGGCGCGCAAATACCACCCGGACATTCGTCCCCAGCAACGGGGGATGTTCCAGCGGATGCGGAAGTTCTTTTCCGATCGGTAATCCGATCGGTCAAAGCGTGCACTGTCCGGGTGAAGTGCTGGTAGAAGGGTGCGCCTCACTCCAGCGCGTCACTTTCCGGTGCGGCCGCCTGCCACCGCGCCTGCTGACGGGTGAACCACCGCAGGAATGCAACCTTCAGAATGCCGGCCACGGGTACGGCCAGCAGGATCCCCCAGATGCCCATCAGGGTGCCCCCGATCATGATGGAAATGATCACCACGGCCGGATGCAACCCGGTTGTGTGGCCGGTGATGCGCGGTCCCAGAATGAGCCCTTCCAGTAATTGTCCCGCTTCGTACAGCGCCAGGATCCAGATCAGTTTGATCAGACTCCCCTCGCTCATCAGTGAGAGTACCATGGCCGGAAGCACTCCGACGACAGCCGCCATGTAGGGGATCATGTTCGCCAGACCGCTGATCAGGCCGAGCAAAAACCCGAGCGGCACGTCGAGCAGCGTGAGTCCGGTTGCATACAGAAGCGCGAGGATCATCGCGATCAGGAACTGCCCGCGTAAGAATCCTCCCAGGACCCGATCGATGTCCGTCAGCCAGGAACGAACGGTCGGCCGCCAGTGCGGGGGGACATATCGGTAGAACCCCTCCCGGATGCGGTCGTAATCCCGAAGAAAATAGAAGGCCATCACGGGAACAATGATCACATAGAACACACCAACAATGAAGTTCGCGATCCCCGTAAACATGTTGCGAATTGCCTGAATGATCGGACTGGCCAGACGGGGAATGTTTTCCTGGACATACGACAGCAGTTTCTGCGCATACCGTTCCAGGTTCTCCCGATTGATCGAGATCTGCAGTTCGTCCAGAACCGGCTGGATCTTCTCGTAAATACGGCCGCCCCATTCCGGCGCATGGGCGATCAACTGCGCCGTCTGACGTCGCATTTCCGGAATAACGGTCAGCGTGACCCCGACGATGGCGCCGGCAATGACCAGGCCGATCATCAGGATCCCCACCGTGCGGGGAATATGCCACGCTTCCAGACGGTCGATTACGGGATCGAAGATGTATGCGATCAGATACGCGATGGCCACCAGTGCAATAATCGTGCGGATCTGGTATAGCAACCACAGCCCCGCCGCCGAAGCCAGTAAAATCAGGAACCATCGTGCGAAGGGGGCGTACCGGGTTCCGTGGCCGGTGGGTGGTTCAGCCATTGCAGTCCTCTCCAGGCGTATTGCAAACCGGATCCGAGCGTAAGTGTGAACGTTACGCCGTATGCGATCGGGAGTCCCGGAATGTGCAATTGATAGGCTTCGGCCATGAGGACTCCAAAAATGGTGATCGCCTGGCAGGCGACGGCGGTCTTTCCGAGGAGCGTCGGATGAAAACTGCGCATCTGAACGAACACCGCAAGAAGCAGTGCGCTGATGAGCAGGAGGAAATCGCGGGAAAGAATGAGTACGGTCAGCCACGCCGGAACCTGAACGGTGAGTCGATCGGACATGTACGTCATCATGAAGTAGCATGTATTGATGAGCAGTTTATCCGCGAGGGGATCCAGTACCGCACCCAACCCGGTTTGCTGACGCAGGAATCGTGCCACGATGCCATCCAGAAAATCGGTCAACGCGGCGAGCGTAAAGAGCCAGCAAACCCATTGTATTTCATGATAAATAAAAAAAATTGCAATAAAAGGGAGCGCCACCATGCGCAGGAGTGTCAGCTGTGTGGCGAAGGTAATCCGCATGGGGCGCATCTCACGCGGTTAAACGTTATTCGTCTTCCCAGTCTTCGTCCTCGTCCCAGTCTTCGTCGTCCCAATCTTCGTCCTCCCAGTCCTCATCCTCCCAGTCTTCGTCCTCCCAGTCTTCGTCCTCCCAGTCCTCATCGTCGTCCCAGTCTTCGTCCTCCCAATCTTCATCGTCCCAGTCCTCGTCGTCCCAGTCTTCGTCCTCCTCCTGCAACCGCCAGATGTGATGCGCCCGCGTGTCGACGTCGGACCATACCGCCGACATGTCATCCCATGGATTGAGCCATTCGGACCAAAGGGTAGAAGCCATCATGGACTCCTCCTCCAAAGAGTGCTCCCCTGAGAGCGTATAATTTGATAGTTAGTTGCCCCCGAAAAGTCAAATTCTGTTGCCGATTCTATTTTTGTCAACGCAGAAACCGGCGCAACATTCGGCCGAGGGGGCTTTTTCGGATCTGTCTGGACATGGTCTGCATGGTCCGCAATAGTCGAATCGCCTCATTGACGTCGTGCACGGTCGTACCGCTACCGCGGGCGATACGCCGTTTCCGGCTTGCGTTCAGAATGCGTGGATATTGCCGCTCCTGGGGGGTCATGGACAGAATGATGGCTTCGAGTTTTTTCAGTTCCCCCTCATCCATGTCATCGAATGCTTCCTGCGGAAAGCCGGGCAGCAGGCTGGCGATTTGTTGCAGTGAACCCATACGCCGGAGCATGCGGATCTGTGCGAGCAGTTCCTCGAAGGTGATCTCTTCTTTCAGGATCTTGCGTTGCAGCGCTTCGGCTTCTTCCCGTTCGACGGCTTTTTCCGCTTTTTCGATCAGGGTCAGCACATCTCCCATCCCGAGGATTCGCTGGGCCATCCGATCCGGGTGAAACACCTCAAGTCCGTCGAGTTTTTCACTCGTTCCGATAAACAGAATGGGCTGTCCGGTCACGTGGACGATCGACAGGGCGGCACCGCCCCGGGCGTCGCCGTCCATTTTGGTCAGAACGACACCGGTAAACGGTACGCGTTTATAGAACGCCAGGGCACTGCGCACGGCGTCCTGACCGGTCATTGCGTCCGCCACGTAGAGAGTTTCTGTGGGATGCACGCGGGATTGAATCCGGACCATCTCATCCATGAGCACCGGGTCGATATGCAATCGACCGGCGGTATCCAGGATAACCACAGAATACCCACGACGTTTCGCCTGGCGGACCGCGTCCGCAGCAATGTCTTCCGGCGCCATGTCCTGCGGATACTCGAGTACACCACAGGGCACCTGGGCGGCCAGGACTTTCAACTGTTGTTGCGCGGCGGGTCGATAGATGTCGGTGGAGACCAGCATGGGGTTCTGTCCCTGATCTTTGGCCCAGCGGGCGAGTTTGGCAGCTGTTGTGGTTTTTCCGGACCCCTGCAGCCCGAGCAACAGAATGACCGTCGGAGGGTGCGGACTCCAGCGAAGCGGGCGCACTTCACGCCCGAGGACATCGGTCAGGGTATCCCGCACGATCTTGATCAGATGTTGTTCAGGTGTCAGACTTCGGAGGATTTCCGGTTCTGCCGCTGCCCGCTGTCGCACCTGTTCGATGAATGCCTTGATCACCTTGAAGTGCACATCGGCTTCCAGTAACGCCCGCCGGATTTCGGTCAATCCGGTTTCGATATCCTTTTCCGTAAGTTTCCCGCGCGTGGACCATTGGCGAAATATCTGCTGAAACCGCGCACTGATCTGTTCAAACATACAGACCTCCTGATGGGACCGCGATCGTCCGAAAAATCAGCGGCTGACCGGCAGGATGCGTTGTGACATGCCTGAACGCCCCCCGTTTCGGAATCAACTATAATTCTCAAATTCCCTTCCGGCAAGCGTGGCCATTTCAGCCAGTGCGTCCTGCCAGGGGCGGGGCGTCATCCCGGTGATCGCACGATACCGGCCAACGTGTAAGACGGAGTATCGTGGACGCTGTGCCTTCCAGGGAAGTGCAGTGCGGGTGACCGGAACGCACAGATCGACCGGCAGACCGAACGTCGCCAGAATGGTACGGGCCTGGTCGTAGCGGCTGCACGGGGGACCGTTGCGGAAATGGATCCAGCCGCGCGCTCCCCGTTCGAGCAACCGACCGATGGCATCTGCGAGATCGTCCGCAGCAGTGGGGCAGCCCGTCTGGTCGGTGACTACGGGGATCTGCTGTTGTGCCCGCGCACGTTCAAGTACCCAGGTGAGAAAATTCGCGCGATACAGGCTGAACACCCAGCTCGTCCGCACGATCAGAAACCGGCCGGAGGTGATCTGCTGCACGATGCGCCGTTCTCCTTCCAGTTTCGTTCGGCCGTAAACGTTGCAGGGATGCGGCGGTGTGTCCTCCTGCAAAGGCGTTTCCTGCGTTCCGCTGAAGACGTAGTCTGTGCTCAGATGGACCAGGAGAATACCGGTCCGCTCACACGCGTATGCCAGCAGACCGGGACCGTGGGCATTCGCACGTTCCGCGTCTTCGGGATGCGTTTCACATGCGTCGACCCGGGTCATGGCCGCGCAGTTGACGATACAGTCCGGCCGATGCAACGGCGACGTGTCCAGGATCCAGCGGGAGACATCTTCCGGACGGGTGATATCCCATTCCGTTCGCACAAATCCCCGCACCTCATACCGGTCACGCCAGCAGCGCATGCAGGCCTGGCCGACCTGTCCCGAAGCACCGACGATCCAGATACGGGCGCCCGGCGCCAGCGGAACGCCGTTCCAGGCATCCCCCCACCGCATGACAGGCCTCCGGTGCAACCCCACGCGCTCGGAAAAGTCCCGTGCACGTTGGGTGTCGCTTGCGGTTGTGCTACGATAATACGATGCATTCGGCCGGGGATGCAACAGGGGGACTTCCCCGGGATCGGGACAGGCCATGGGACATGCGCACCACCGGATCCACCGGTGTCAGTTCCCGGGTGTCGGGTCCCAGGTGTCAGGTGTCGGGTATGCAGGTGTCAGGTATCCGGGACGGGAGACGGAAGACAGGGGACGGGGCATCGCATGGGCTGGGGATAGCGCATGACCGCATGGGTCCCCACGGTGTCCCATGGCCTGTCCCGATTTCAGGGGGACTTCCCCGGGATCGAAATGGGAAACGAAACACGGGAACTCCGTGTGCGAAAATGCGGTCAAAATACAGGGGCCCGGGTGCCGGGTCGCCGGGAATCGCAAGGACGGATACGTTCGCGCCACCCGCAGTCGGAACAGGCGCTGGAGTGTGTCTCCATGCGTGCAAATGAATGGGTCGTGTATCCCGGTTCATTCGATCCGATCACGAACGGTCATGTGGATATCATTCAGCGGTCACTGCACGTGTTTCCCGGTGTGATCATCGCCATTCTGGAAAACCCCGAGAAGGCGCCTCTGTTCACATTAAAGGAACGCCGTGAGATGATCGACCATCTCTTCGGGCATCATCCCCGCGTCCGTGTGGAGACCTTCCACGGTCTCCTGGTCGATTTCGTTCGGCGCGTGGGCGCCCGCGTGATCGTGCGGGGGTTGCGGGCCATGACGGACTTCGAGTATGAATTCCAGATGGCTTTGATGAACCGTCGCCTGTGTCCGGAGGTGGAGACCGTATTCCTGATGGCGGCGGAACCGTATTCTTACGTCTCGTCCCGATTGATCAAAGAGGTATTCCGATACGGTGGCAACATCCGGGGACTTGTCCCCGAGATCGTCGAACAGTATCTCGTCCGCAAGCGGGCCGAAGGCCGGATATAAGGGTGAGCTGGGATCAACTCGGTTTCTGCGAGCGATGTCCTTCCATCTGTTTCAGACGTTCCGCGACGTCCTGGTAATTCGGATCGACCGCGTACACCTGCAGGTAGAGTTCATACGCCTGATCGAGTTCCCCCACTTCCTCGTAGAGCGTCGCCAGCATGTATTTCACGTGCTGTTCGGTCGATTCCGAGAGGTTGCCCATCTCGAGGATCCGCTGTAACGTCCGGATGGCCGCTTCCGGTAAACCCTTACGAATAAAACACTCGGCCAGTTGCACGTTGGCTTCCAGGGCATACTCCCGCTGGCGCGCGGCTTTCTGAAACTCGGTGATGGCCTCGTCCAGCAGGTCCATCTGCATGTACGCGAGTCCGAGATTGTAATGCGTTGCCGCGTCTTCTTCCGGGATCAACTGTTCGACCTTCTGTTTGAACTGGGTCAGTGTCTGTACCCAGGACTCGTCTTCTGCTTCCGTACGGGGTTCCCGTACGGTTTCCACGCGCAGGAGTTCCTGTTCAAAATCCGACGTCAGATCGGAAAACTCCAGACCGAGTTCTTTCAAATCGGGCGGCTGCACGGAAGCACGTTCCGCCGGCGGTGCAGGTTCTTGCGCGGATTCTTTTTCCATGAGCAGATCTTCCAGGATTTCCTCTTCCGCGCGCTTGCGCATCTCTTCAAACACGCGCCGCTGTCCGGTCGACTCCTGCAGGTCTTCTTCCAGTTCCTGCAGGACCTCCTGCAGGCGCGATCCACCCGGACGGGCGCCCTTCCGGGGTTTTGCGGCAGGCACGGACGACGCCAGGACGTTCAGCAACGACTCGATCGAGTCCGGAGAAAGCGTGGGGGGTTCCTGCGGCGGTGCTTCTTCCGACGGTGCGGGTGTTTCTGCAGCCGGCGGTTCCGGTGGCGGTGGAGCGGCGGCAGCGGGCGGTTCCAGTCCGGCTTCTACCGCCGGCGCGGTTTCGGGTTCTTCGAGTATCGTACCGGAATCCACCTGCAACACCCGTGCAGCCTCCAGCTCACGCTCGATCTTCTCGGCTTCGGCTTCACTTTCTATGGGCATTTCCAGGGTTTCTTCTGCGGGCGGCGGCGCAGTGGCCGCAAGGTTTTCTATCTGCTGCACCAGTTCGTGCAGTTCAATATCATCCGGCCACTTGCGCAGACTCTCCTGGAGCAAACGTCGGGCATCGTCCAGCAGACCCTGCTGGATATAAAACTCGATTTCCGATTTGACCGCCGTCCGTTCGTCTTCACCTTCCTGGATGATGACTTCCTGTAACTGATCCGTAATGTCAATGTCGAGATCGATGATGCCTTCCATATCGAGATCGGTCGCCGCGGGGACTTCCTCACGAATCCCCACCAGACGTTCCTGAAGACGACGCAGTTCCGGATGGTCGGGGAAGTATTCCTCGATCTCCTGCAACCACTCCTGCAGATCTTCCATTCGATGGTGGAAGTACAGGAATTCCGCATATCCCAGCATCACCTTGAGCATTTCTTCACGCCGGGCCTCGGTCTTGAGAATCTGATAGAGTTTTCTATACGCCTTCTCCACCGCCGGCACGTAGGGATACTGTCGAATGAGATTGTTCAGATCCTGGATGGCCTGATCGACCATACCGTAGCGGTAATACACCTCCGCGCTCGTGATCTGTTCGTTGATGAATTCGAGTACTTCCTGTTCATCCTCGATCTTTGTCCCCGGTTCGGGAGGTGGCGCGGGTGTTTCGGGTGCCGGTCCCGGCGGCGGTGGTGGCGTCGGGGACGGCGCCGAACTCACGTGACGTTCAATGTTTGCCAGTTTCTCGCGGTACTCATAGGCGTCCGGATCGACCTGCAGGATCTGCTGCACGAGACGGTATGCCTCTTTCCACTGATTACGTTCGGTATAATACTCGAGCGCCCGGTCCAGCAAATGCAGTACACGCGCCCGCTGATCGTACTGAAACAGTTCCAGGACGCGATCGATCCATTCCGGTACAACCTGGAACTTGTCGTGAAAGGCTTCCAGCAGGTCGAGTGCGGTATCAAAATCGCGCTGTTTCTCGATCAGCGTACGCACATACGGCAGCACCCAGTGCTGCACGTCCTCTACCCGGTCGGGCGGTGCAATGCGGATCAGCAACCGGTACGGCGTCGGTTGTTCCGGCCGGTCGCGCAACGCGTCCACCGCCATCTGAAAGGCCCTGTCCGGTTGCTGAATCCGTTCATAGGCCTGTGCCAGCCAGAGTTTTTCTTCATACGTCAGGGACGGTTTCTGTTCCAGACACTGGACCACGCGCTCCGGCTCACCGGCCTGCAGATACGCCGGGATGAGAATGCGTTCGAAGTCCGGATGGTCGGGAAAGTATTTCTGCGCCTGCTGCACGATCTGTACCGCACGGTCCACGTTGCCGGACTCCATCAGAGCAGACGCGACACGAAGGTATTCCTGGAGGGCTTCTTCCCGGCGTCCCAGTTCGGCTTTCACATGGGCAAGCCGGGCACGGACACCGAGGTCGTCCGGGGTCAATTCCAGTAAACGTTCCAGCACTGCGTGTTCTCTGGTCAGGCGGTTCTGGCGTCGATACCCGTCGGCCAGGGAGAGCAGGATGGTCCGGGCCTCGGCGATATTGTTCTGACGGATGTAGAGTTCCACGAGTCGGTTGAGCAGTTCCGGATTGTTCGGATCGATCTTGCGGGCACGTTGCAGAGTGGCGAACGCCAGGGTGGGGCGACCGTCCCGAACATAGTGTTCCGCCAGCCGCAACATGACTTCGATGGCTTTGTCTTTCTGGTTCAGGCGGACGTAACAGTTGATGAGTCGTTCACGCGAGGTGTTGTCCAGCGGGTTCTCGTTGACGATCTTTTCGTAGAGCTGGGCAGCCCGGTCAAAGCGGTTCTTGCGGTAGAGTTCATCGGCCTGGTTTTTGAGTTTTAACAGTTTCGAGGTCGACCGTGAACTGCCAAACAATGCCATGTGTCACGCACCTGTAGTTCTATCCAGAAATTAGGCCGCAATCCTGACCGATGCCAGTTCATCTGGACCGCGCGGCGAACTTGTGTTTTTCTTTCAGGCGTGCTTTTTTGCCCACGCGATCGCGCATGTAATACAGTTTCGCGCGACGGACTTTATACCTTCGTACGATCTCGATCTTTTCCAGTACCGGCGCGTGCAGGGGGACGATCTTTTCGACCCCCACACCGTAGGAAACCTTGCGTACGGTAATCGTTTCACTCAACCCGTGTCCGCGCCGGGCGATGACCAGTCCTTCAAACACCTGCACCCGGTCGGCGCTACGCAGGTGGAGACGCACCAGATCACCCGGTTGTACGTCCGGAAGATCCGTGCGCATCTTTTTCGTCTCGAGTTTTTGTATGATCGGGTGCATCCACTCCCTCCTCAACCCGCTGAACCGTTATATTGTGGAAGAACTGTTCCAGCGCTGTCAACCATCGGATCCAGCTGGACACCCATGTCGGGGACCGCTGCAGCGATGTACACAGCAGATCCGGCCGGTTTTGCAACGTCTTTTTCAGGGCCTGCAGGCGGCGCCACTGGGCGATCCGGGCGTGATCCCCCGAGCGGAGGACCTCCGGCACCCGGTAGCCGCGGAAGTTTGCCGGTCGGGTATACTGGGGGTAGTCCAGCAGACCCTGTTCAAAACTCTCCATTTCCAGCGATTCCGGATTACCCACGACACCGGGGATCAACCGGGCGATCGTTTCCACGATCACCCAGGCGGCGATCTCGCCGCCCATCAGTACGTAGTCACCGATGCTGATCTCCATATCCGCCCAGAATTGCGTGACCCGTTCGTCGATCCCTTCGTACCGGCCGCACACGAGGATCAACTGATCACACGTCCGGGCCAGTTCACGGGCCAGCCGCTGATGCCACAGTCGCCCCTGCGGACTCAGTACGAGCACGCGACAGCGGGCCGCCGTCCGCGCATGTTCAATCGCTGCCACAATGGGTTCCGGCCGCAGGACCATTCCGGCACCGCCGCCGTAGGCCACGTCGTCCACCTGTCGATACCGGCCGATACCGAACGTGCGCAGGTCGTGAATCCGCAGTCGAATGTGTCCGGCTTCGATCGCCTTTCCGATCAGTCCCGCGGATTGCAGGGACGTAAAAAACTGCGGCAGTAGTGTAATGATATCGAACTGCATACGATACTTCCCGTTCCGTCCGGATCAGGTAAACAGTTCCATCCATCCGGACGGAAGCGTCACGTGGATCACCCGTTCGGGGATATCCACGGATTGCACAAATACCCGTTGAAACGGTATCAACACCGGTTGTCGGGTCCAGCTGCGCACGGCAAGCACCTGGACATATCCGAGGTCATACACATCTACGACGGTTCCGATCTCTCCCAGGTCCGGTTCCACCACACGGCAACCGATGAGATCCTCGTTGTAAAATTCGTCCACATCCAGCGGGACCCGTGCGCTGCGCTCAATGTACATGACCCGGCCCTGGAGTTGCAGGGCCTCTTCCAGAGAACCGATCTCTTCGACTTCAACGAGGGCACCAGCCTTATACGGTCGGGCCCGCCGAACGTGGTAGATCTGCATATTCCCGGACGGATCCCGCACATAAAAATGCGTCCATCCGGTGTGCAATCGACTTCTCTCGTCGAGCAGTACCCACAGAACCCCACGCCGTCCATGCGGTCGGATGACCTCTCCGATCCGCACCCAGTCCGGGTTCACTGGACGGTCCGTCCGGGGCATCGGAATACGATACATCAACTGTGGGGTTCAAGAATCTCCAACACGTATCGTTTCCGCACCTTCATGCCCGCCGCGCTGAGAATGGTGCGAATGGCACGGGCAGTGCGTCCCTGTTTGCCGATAATTTTGCCGAGATCTTCTGGGGCGACCCGGAGCTCCAGCACGGTCGTTTGCTCACCCTCGATGACCTTCACTTCCACCTGATCCTGCCGGTCGACGAGTGCCTTCGCAATCATCTCCAGAAGTTCCTTCGGGTTCATGGGTTCCTCCTTTGCCAGAGTTTATGACTCGCGAGCGGTGTGAAATTTAAGACGCCACCGCCGTCGATTGCTGACGACGCAATCGTCTCACCAAACGTTTCACGGTATCGGTGGGTTGGGCACCATGACGAATCCAGTAAGCATAGCGTTCGAGATCAATATGCACCACTGCCGGATCCGGAATCGGGTCGTAATAGCCGATGGCTTCTTTGTAGCGTGTCTCCCGCGGTCGACGCGCCTCCGTCACCACGACCCGATAGAACGGTCGATTGCGACGTCCCATGCGCATCAAGCGTATTTTCAACATACTTCCCCCTTACTTGAACAAAAGCGTACAACATCCCCTTTCATATTATCGCCCAAACAGCGGCAGAGATCAACCCGCAGCTGGGATCGGGACAGGCCATGGGACATGCGCACCACCGGATCCACCGGTGTGCCGGTGGCCACCGGTCTC
>CAZIRO010000019.1:0-24906 GCA_964541595.1 uncultured Acidobacteriota bacterium | reverse complement strand
CGGCACACCGGTGGATCCGGTGGTGCGCATGTCCCATGGCCTGTCCCGATCCCACGACTCCCTGCCGACCGAGGCGCATCATCCGCGATGCATGCCACATACATTTAGTTTAAATTTGTCATCTTTTCTTGACAAAAGCGGACTTAAGTACTATTATACAAGCGGAAGCATGCATGGCTGGTGGAAACCGTTCTGGGGATAAAGGAGGGAAAATATGCCCAAGATCATCGGTATTGACCTCGGCACCACAAATTCCGTCGTCGCAGTTATGGAAGGCAATCAGTCGGTCGTGATTCCCAACCCGGAGGGAGGGCGAACCACACCGTCCGTATTCGCCATCAACGATCGCGGGGAACGGTTAGTCGGACCGGCAGCCAAACGCCAGATGCTGCTCAACCCGGAAAATACCGTATACTCGGTCAAACGGTTCATGGGACGCCGATATGACGAGGTACTGGACGAGATCAAGCGCGTGCCGTATAAGGTCGTCCGCGGACCGCATGATGATGTGCGTGTCGTCATCCAGGGGAAAGAATTTTCGCCCCCGCAGATTTCCGCAGAAATCCTGCGATATTTGAAAGAAGCGGCAGAAGCCTATCTTGGGGAAAAGGTCGAAAAAGCGGTCATTACTGTCCCCGCATACTTCAACGATGCCCAGCGCCAGGCGACCAAAGACGCGGGCACGATCGCCGGCCTGGAGGTGGTCCGGCTGGTCAACGAGCCGACAGCGGCCGCGCTCGCTTACGGAATGGACAAACAGAAAGAACAGACGATCGCCGTATTCGACTTCGGTGGCGGCACGTTTGACATCTCGATTCTGGAAATTGGAGAAGGTGTCATCGAAGTCAAAGCGACAGCCGGTGACACCCACCTGGGCGGGGATGACATCGACCGCCGTTTGATGGAATGGGTGCTGGACGAGTTTCGCCGGGAGACCGGGATCGATCTCAGCCAGGACCGTTCCGTACTGCAGCGCATTCGCGACGCGTGTGAGAAGGCGAAAATCGAACTCTCTTCCGTCATGGAGACGGAGATCAATGTCCCGTTCGTCGCCTCGGACAGCACGGGACCGAAGCACATCCAGATGCGTCTGACACGTGCGAAGTTCGAGGCCATGGTGGAAGACATCCTGCAGCGCACGCTCGGACCGTGTAAACAGGCACTGGAAGATGCGAAACTCCGTCCCGAACAGATCGATGCCGTGATCCTGGTCGGTGGTTCCACGCGGATCCCGCGTGTGCAACAGCTCGTTCGGGACTTCTTCGGCAAAGAGCCGCACAAAGGGGTCAATCCGGATGAAGTCGTGGCGATCGGCGCGGCCATTCAGGCGGCCGTGCTCGCGGGAGAATATCGGGACATCCTGTTGCTCGACGTGACGCCGCTGTCCCTGGGCGTGGAAACGCTGGGCGGCGTGGTCCACGTGCTCATCCCGCGAAACACGACGATTCCCACCCGACGCAGTGAGATCTTTACCACGGCTGCGGACAATCAAACCAGTGTCGAAATCCACGTCGTGCAGGGCGAACGTCCGCTCGCCAAAGACAACCGTACACTGGCACGATTCATTCTGGACGGTATTCCCCCTGCACCCCGGGGTGTGCCGCAGATCGAGGTGACCTTTGAAATCGATGCGAACGGTATTCTGCACGTCAACGCTCGCGACCTTGCGACCCACCGCGAGCAGAAAGTGACGGTGACGGCGTCGAGCGGGCTTACCCAGGAAGAGATCGAACGGATGATCAAGGAAGCGCAACAGTATGCCGAAGAAGATCGGCGGCGGAAACAGGAAATCGAGGAACGGAACCGTCTGGACGGACTCGTATACCAGAGCGAGAAACTGCTGCGGGACAATCGCGACCGTATCCCGTCGGATCTCGCATCCCGTCTGGATCAGGCGATCCAGGACGCCAGGAAGGCGCTCCAGGAAGGCGGCTATGATCGCCTCAAGCAGGCAGCGGAATATCTCCTGCGTGTGAACAACGAGGTGGCCGTTGCACTGTATCAGCGTGCAGCTGGCGGCACGGCGGGACCGCGTCCGGAAACGGGCACGTCCCCGGGTGATGGAAGCACGGGCACGGTGGTGGATGCAGAGATCGTCGACGACGATCAGCGGTCTTAAACCACCGTGTGCTGTCCGGTATTGCACGCTGTCCCCCACGGGGTGTTACAGGTGAGAGGTGGCAATGCCGATGCGTGGCGGATCGCGTGAAGATTACTACGAAATTCTCGGTGTGCCCCGGAATGCCACCCAGGAGGAGATTAAACGGGCGTATCGGAAGCTCGCGCGAAAGTACCATCCGGATCTGAATCCGGGGGATAAACACGCGGAAGAGATGTTCAAGAAAATCCAGGAAGCCTATCGCGTGCTCAGTGATCCCAAACTGCGCGAGCAGTACGATCGCTACGGCACGGTATTCGAGGGCAGCGTCCCCGGTGGGGGACCCCAGACGGGGTATCCCGGTGGCTATCAGGTATTTGTGGAAGACTTCGATTTCACAGATTTCGGACCGGAAACGTTTCACGACATATTCAGTGATTTCTTTGATTTCCTGCGCGGACGGCGGCGACGGCGCGAAGCGCATCATGCCGAGCGCGGAGAAGACATTACCATTCCGATCACGATCGGATTCCTCGACGCGGTGCATGGTCGGGAGGTCGAAATCGAGGTCACCCGTCTGGTTGCCTGTGTCCAGTGTCGGGGATCCGGGCATGCGGGGTCCGCCCGATCGTGCACGACCTGTCGGGGCTCCGGGAAGGTCACACGCGCGGTCGGATACATGCGGTTTGTGGTGACCTGTCCCGCGTGCGGCGGACTCGGTCAGGCGCCGGGACCCGCGTGTACGCAGTGTCGGGGTCGGGGACGGATACCGCGGACGGATCGCGTGCGCGTCCGGATCCCGCCCGGTGTGGAAAGTGGCACGCGTTTACGTGTCGGCGGGTACGGCCATGAGGGGATCAACGGCGGACCGCCCGGGGATCTGTATCTGGTCGTGCAGGTCCAGCCCCATCCGATCTTCCGGCGAGAGGGGTACGACATTCACGTGACGGTCCCGATCACGGTCAGCGAGGCCGCCTTGGGCGCACGGATCGAGGTGCCCTCTGTGGACGGTGTGGTGACCATTCGCATTCCGCCCGGAACCCAGTCCGGGCAGATCTTTCGCATTCCCGGCCGCGGCGTGCCCCGGCCCGATGGCGGCCGTGGCGACGCCTATGTTGAAGTACGGATCGTTGTGCCGGATGCCACCGATGAACGGGCACGGCGGTTGTTTCAGGAAGTTGAAACCTTATACCGCGAAAATCCTCGAAAAGATCTACTGAGGTCCGTGTCATGAAAACCAAATCAAAAGTCAAACGTTCTCCCGGAGAACGCAAAAAGTATTACTCGATCGGCGTCGTAGCCAAAATGTACAACATTCATCCGCAGACGCTGCGACTATACGAACGGGAGGGGTTGCTCTGCCCCACACGTACGCCCCGAAATACGCGGCTTTATTCCGAGGAAGACCTGCGACGGCTGGAGTTGATCCTCAACCTCACCCGCGAAATGGGTGTCAATCTCGCCGGCGTGGAGATCATCCTCAACCTGTTGGACAAAATCGAACAGATGAAGGTACAGATCAATGAACTGCTGCAATATCTCCAGACCGAACTCGGCCGTGAAATCGAAGGGTTCGACGATCGCATGCGCATGGCGCTCGTGCGTGCACCGCGAATGTCGCTGATCCCGCTGGACGAGTGGCTTCGAACCGAAGAAGACGCCGAGACGTCCAATCCATAACATCGTGTGACGCCGATATCCGGGATGACGGAAATCTTCAAAAATATCTGGGGCCATCAGGCCACAGAGGAGGTCATTCCATGGCCACCAAAAAATCGACCGCACCGGTGGCGGATACCCCATCGGAGGAACAGGAACCGCAGGAGGCACCGGACACGACGGTGAAAAAGACCGCCACCGGTAAGCCTGTAAAATCCGATGTCCGTCAGAAAAAGGCGACCGTCCGACCGCTGGAGCGTGTCGCAGCGACGGCCGAATCGAAAGAGTCCGGATTGACTCCGAAAGAGCGGGAACAGGCGAAGATCTACCCTCCGCGTGTGACCGACCGGACGCTGCGGCTGTATCTGAAAGAAGTCGCCAAGATCCCCCAGATCACCCCGGAAGAGGAGAAAGAACTCGGACGACGCATTCAGCAGGGAGACGAAGAAGCGCTGCGTCGCCTCGTGGAGGCCAACCTCCGTTTCGTCATCAAAATTGCGAAAAAATACCGCGGATACGGTGTACCATTCGTTGATCTCATCAATGAAGGTAATCTGGGCCTCATCGAGGCCGCCCGTCGGTTTGATCCCGAACGCAACGTCAAATTCACGTCGTATGCCGTCTGGTGGATTCGCCAGGCCATTCTTCAGGCCCTGTCCGCACTGGGACATCCCCTGCGTCTTCCCCCGAAGGTGGCCAACCTCGTCTATCAGGTAGGGCAGACGATTCAAAAACGGGCGGGGGAACTCCGGCGGCGCCCGACGCTGCAGGAAATCGCTGAGGAGATGAACATCTCGGAGAAAAATCTGGAAAACATTCTGGAACTCTCCGCACCGGGGATTTCCCTGTCGCAGCCGATCGATCAGGAAGGGGATATCGTGGTCGGTGAAACGATCAGTGACACATCCGTTTCGCTGGAAGAACAGGCGTTTACGAAAATCGCCGAAGAACTCCTGGAAGAGGCAATGGACTCGCTCGATCCGAAAGAACGCCGGATTCTGGAACTCCGGTACGGTCTGCGGGGCAACAAACCCCACACGCTGAAAGAAATCGGCAAAATCGTTGGTCTCTCCCGGGAACGGGTCCGACAGATCGAAATGAAGGCGATCGAGAAACTCCGCCAGCATCAGAAGATCAAAGCACTTGTGAGCCATCTGAACTGATCATGCGTCCGAATCCGCCCCGGCACACGTGCGGCGTGCCCTTTGCACCCGCGTCGACCTACGGGATAGAACCCGACGTTGTATGGGGGCGTCTGATCCACGCGGAACAGCGCGGTGCCTGCGAGTGGGTGTGGATCCTGCAGCGTGCCGATCGCATCTGGAAGGTCACGATCACACTCCCGGAATCCGATCGACCGTTCTGGCGCATCGGTGACTGGTGGGCCATTGCTACCGGGACTTCCGAACCCGCGCACACGATGTGGTGTCTCCAGCGTACACACACCGTGGGCGTCCGGCGCCATCCATGGCTCCGGCCCCAGCACGTCCGACGGTGGGCACGTCGATGGGAGATCCTGCGTCATGTTCGCACTTTTTTCTATGATCTCGACTATATCGAGGTCGATACGCCGTATCTCGTTCCCTCGCCGGGTATGGAACCCTTTCTGGAACCCTTCACGTGCGAGTTTCGTATGGGGCACACCCGGGTACGGGCGTTCCTGCCGTATTCCCCGGAATACAGTCTGAAGAAACTCGTGGTGATCGGGTTCTCACGGATTTTCCAGATCGCCCATGCCTTCCGCAACGGGGAGTGGAGCCGCTGGCACGAACCGGAATTCCTCCTGCTGGAGTGGTACCGGGCACCCGCGTGTTATGAAGAAATCATGCAGGAAGTTGAAGCCCTCATCGGCATGGTCGTCCGTCGTCTCGGCGGCACATTGAAGTGGCGGGGACAGATCGTGGATCTCGCTCCTCCGTGGCCGCGTGCACGGTTCGTCGAACTCATCCACAGGGAAACGGGTATTGATATCATGGCCACCGCAGGCAGCGTCACGCGCCTCCGTCGCGCGGTGCGACGGCGCGGCCTGCAGCCGATTCCGCGGGGACTGGACTGGAACAACGGGGTACTCTGGTTATTCCTGACGTATGTCGAACCGCACATCGACCCCACGCGACCGTTGTTCGTTATCGACTATCCTCCGTCCATGGCCGCACTGGCAAGGATCCGGCCGGAAACGGGGTTGGCAGAACGTTTTGAACTCTACCTCGGGGGCCTGGAACTCGCCAACGGGTTTTCCGAACTCACGGATCCGGATGAACAGACGCGCCGTTTTCAGAACGATATGCGCATTCGACGCCGGCGGAGCGGTACACCGGTGCCTCCCGACGACGGATTTATCGAAGCCTTACAACTCGGCATGCCGCCCACCGGGGGTGTCGCGCTGGGACTCGACCGGCTGATCGCGCTGTTGACTGACGCCCCGAACCTGGCTGCCGTCCTGCCCCTGCCCTGGCATATCCGGTTCGCACTCCCCCATCCGGAGGACCCCGCATAGCGCCCGGGGCCCTATCACACACCGCGTGCCGTGTCAATCCACGTCACGGATGTGAGCATGCCCTGGATCCAGCACGCGATCCGATCCCCCTCCCGTTCCAGAATCTCCCGCATCCGCTGCTGCCACCAGGACGGGCGGGGGGACACCCTTTCCTGTGCCGTGTCGAGAATCCAGCGCACAACGCTGAACCTGAACGCACGCGCGAGTGCAACCACGACATCGCGCCAGTGCACGCTCTCCATGTCCACGCACCATGCACCGGTCGTGCGGTACAAACGATGTTTCTCCGCGGGACGGTATACCGGCATCCGCACGGTCACGATCGGTGCCCAGTAGAACCCCGGCAATGCTGTAGTCCAGGGCAGGGGATCGACGACAAGCGCACCCCGGTCGAGCTGCTCCGCGTCGAGCAACGCCGTCGCAGTGACGACGTCGCCCACGCGTAGCACGGGAGCCAATCCACCGCCGGCCCCCAGCAACACCAGATGCGTTCCGGGGGATAACCACGCGAGCAGCGCGCGGGGCGAGAATCGTACACCTCCCCATCCGATGGCGATCTGGGGGGCCGTGACCGGAATGACGTGATGGACGCCGCGTTGCGCGATCCGGCACGTGCAATCGACAGAGAGTACCTGCGCCCGAACAATGCGAAACTCCAGCCGGTGCACACACCACCACCACATCCTGTGCGCGTCGACCCGCATCACCGGACCCTTTCCGGTCGTGTACCGGCCATCATAACAGAACCGATTTGCAGATTCATCCGGAGATTTGCCATAATAAGCATCATTCGTTATGATGCATATCCTCGAGACGTTCAGAGCTGCATACGAAGATCCTGGCGGATGGCGCTTCGCAAGGTCCGGGATCTCGCACTGGAACCGACCGGTGGAGGGCGCACACTGGCCGATCGCCGGTCACTGTTAACGTGGAACAGAAACAACGGCCGGACCCGGGGTACAGAAGATGCCTCGGGGGATCAGGGGTGAGGTCATGTCCCGGACACGGAAATCCGAAAAAGGCTGGACCGTATGCCTGATTCCCGACGACCCGGCGGAGGAGCCCGTCCGATTTCGGGTTGCCCGGCAGTGGGTGGTGCTGACGGGAGTTTCGGCTGCACTCTTACTGCTATGGTCCACACTGGTGACGGTTTACTACTACCGATTGCACCGTTCGTATGCGCACCTGGTTCAGGTCGAGAGCGAATACCATCAGGTGCAACGGGACTTCCAGAAGATCCAGCAATACGCGTATCGCCTGCAGACCGATCTCGAGCACATGCGCCAGCAGGTGCAGCGTCTTCAGATGATCGCGGGAATCGTCGCGGGGAGTAACATTCCGCAGATCAGTGGCGTGGGGGGCGAGCCACAAATGCGTGCGCGGCAACTGGATCGTCAGCAGTTCCTGGAAAGTCAGTGGCTGCTCGCCCAGCAACAGAAACAGGCGGAGGCCCTGAAACGGGAACTCGATCGGCTGTACCGCACGTTCGAACAAAAATCGGTGGCGCTGGCCGCAACACCGTCCATTCTTCCGGTCCGTGGGTATGTCGTCAGCGGGTACGGTCGGCGGATCGACCCGTTTACGGGAGCGCCGGACTTCCATGCAGGTGTGGACATCTACGCACCCTACGGCGCTCCCGTGGTGGCCGCTGCCAGCGGTCGGGTCATTCACGCGGGCCGCCGTCTCGGATACGGAAAACTCGTGATCATCGACCACGGGTTCGGGATATTCACCTACTATGGACACCTCTCGCGTATTCTCGTGCGGAAGGGAACCCAGGTGAAACGCTGGCAGATTATCGGCCTGGTGGGATCGAGCGGACGGAGTACGGGACCGCACGTTCACTACGAGATCCGGTTTCAGGACCAACCCTTGAATCCACTGAACTTCGTGTTGCACACGTTTTGAACCATCCGCAGCATCCTTACAACTGAAATCGGGACAGGCCATGGGACACACCGTGGGTCCCCATGCGGTCATGCGCTATCCCCCGCCCATGAAATGCCCTGTCCCCTGTCTTCCGTCTCCCGTCGCAAATACCTGCCACCGGAATACCCGATACCTGACACCTGACACCCGGGACCTGAGACCTGTCACCCGACACCCGAGACCGGTGGCCACCGGCACACCGGTGGATCCGGTGGTGCGCATGTCCCATGGCCTGTCCCGATCCCAGTCTTATAACAACTGCAGTACGGGTCGCCACCGATAATCCAGCCGCCACAGGCCCAATTGACGCGCATACTCAACCGCCGTCCGATACTCCGTGCGCGTGATGCGCCGGTCCAGTTCCGGATAGAACCCCTTTACGACCAGACCGGCCGGGTGGTACTGGTCCATGATGTTGACGTACGTATCCGGACCGAGCGTCTCCACGATCCAGCGCAGAATCTGACGCGTGTCCTCCAGGGCATTCGGCATGACGAGATGGCGGATCAGGACACCTCGCAGCGCCAGTCCGTCTTCGTCAAACGTGAGATGACCGACCTGGCGAAACATTTCCCGAATAGCGCGCCGCGCAGATTCCGGATAGTCTCCGGCTTTCAGGTATTTCCGCGCCCTGGCGGGATCCCAGTATTTAAAGTCCGGCATATAAATGTCGACAATGCCGTCCATCAACTGCAGGCTTTCCAAACTGTCATATGCGCTGGTGTTGTATACAATGGGGATCCGCAGGCCCCCTTCGATGGCGATCGGAATGGCTTCCATGATCTGCGGGACCACATGTTCTGGAGTGACGAAGTTGATGTTGTGACACCCCATCTGCTGCAGTCGTAACATGAGCCCGGCCAGTTCTTCCGGCGTGACCGGCTGTCCGCCCTGTGCCATGCGGCTGATGTCAAAGTTCTGACAGAATACGCACTTCAAATTGCAGTGCGTAAAGAAAATCGTGCCGCTCCCCCGCCAGCCACGCAAACAGTCCTCTTCTCCGAAATGGGGAAACCAGCTGGCGACGGATGCATACCGTCCGGAGGCACATGTACCCAATTCGTTCTCCCAGCGGTTGACATCACAGTTGCGCGGACACACGCGACACCGACGCAGCATCGCGCGGGCCCGTTCCACCTTTTCCCAGATCCGTCCGCTCCGATAGGTCTCCAGGTATACGGGGACAAACTGCTTGCGAGGCATCACAAACCCGTCACAAAAGCGAGGCAACCGAGCGCTCATGCGACACCTCAAGCACGGTGATTGAAACGGTGCTCCTCACAGTATATGCCAGATGCCCCGGTCCGAAAACCGAACCGGACCGGGGGTTACTCCCCCCGGACCCGGGATCGGCATCGGGACAGACAATGGGACACGGTGCATGACCGGTCAGCCGTGCGATACCCCGTCCCCATGGGTTGCCGATCTCCCGTCTCCCTTCCCCGAGACCGGATATGGGTGGCCACCGGCACACCTGCGGATCTGACGGATCTGGTGGTTCCCCTGTCCAACCGCCCGTCCCGATTTCAGGGTTGCAGAACTTTGACATCTTGCTGAGAAGATTTTAAATTTGAACCACCGGTCAGTCATTCCGGCAATCCGGTAGGAGCACCACGTATGAGTTTTGTGAACTTCTCCACAAAGGAGATTCTCGTCAAAATCGTGTATTACGGCCCGGGGCTGGGCGGTAAAACGACGTCTCTGCAATATATTTACAACTCACTCCCCGAATCGCACCGTGGGAAGATGATCTCACTGGCCACAGATGAAGACCGCACGATCTACTTTGATTTTTTACCTGTTTATCTCGGTAAACTCTCCGGATTTACCGTCCGTTTGCAGTTGTATACTGTTCCGGGGCAGGTCCGGTACAACCAGACCCGTCGCCTGGTCCTGAAAGGTGTCGACGGTATCGTGTTTGTCGCCGATCTTCAGCGGCACCGGAAGTTTTCAAACATCGAAAGTTTTCAAAATCTGGAAGAAAACCTCGGATTCTATGGTCTGCAATTGCAGGATATTCCTCACGTCATTCAGTACAACAAGATCGATCTATCCAATATTCTGTCTGTAGAAGAGTTGAACCCGATTCTCAATAAATACAATGTCCCGTACTTTCCGACGTGCGCGATTACGGGAGAAGGCGTCCTGGATGCACTCACGACGGTTTCCCGGATGGTGTTTGACAAACTCCGGCGCCAGGGGTTGAAAGGGACCACAGAGGCTGCGGCGGCTGCCGCAGAACCCGCGGGTCTCGGAACCCCCGAAGACGCGCAAGTTGAAATCGTGGAAATCGATACCCAAACGGAACCCCTGACCACGGAAGACCTGGAGGAAGCCGTGGTCGAAGATCTGGACGCCACCCAGGTCGAAGTTGCCGGGGAGGACATTCACGTGATCGAACCCCCGCCCACGGAAACGGCCGGGACTGAGGCGCGTGCCGAATCCGTGGAATCTCCATCTGCGGAGGCGCTGGGTATGGAATCCGAATTCCACGAACTGGAAGTCGCCGAAGAGCACTTATTGAGCGCTCCAGACACGGAATCCGAAACGTCTCCTCCCGCACCGGAAGAGCCCATACTGGAACCCGTACCCGCGCCGGAGGAGGGCGCGACACCCCCACCGACGCCCGAGTGGATCGAAGGCGAATCCTCTTCAGACACGGAAACCCCGGCAACGGAGGAATCCCCCTTACAGACGGGGAGCCTGTCGGAATGGATTCTGGAGGATGAGGATCTCGAACGCGTGGAGGTTCCGGAACCGGCCACATCCGCCCAATCCAGCCTGTTTGCCGTGGCACAGGGCGTGATCCGCTGGTGGCGCACGGCCGTCCCGAGCGACTATGAAGGGTTCTGGTATGACCTTTTTTCAGCGATTGAGAACCAGGATCTGGACGCCTTTCGCGTGAGTCTGGACCATTTCTGTGCAACGCTTACGGAACAGACCGGTCAGCCGGTCGAGTTATTGATTCCGGAAGCACTGCGCGCGGCATGGCCGGTTGCGATTCGGGAAATCTGGTCCGCTGACGAATGGAACACGGCACTGCATCGCTGGATCTGGATGGTGCTCTGGGGCCTGGGCTGGATCAGCTGGCAGAAGACCCTGGCCTGACCCATTCTGATCTCCATGGAAGTGATTCCCATTGAGAGGATGGGTATGGCATCCGACAGACGTTTACGTATCGAAAGTCCCACACTTCGTCAACCCACGCCTCCCGGTCAGACGTACGTGCGGACATTTCCGATCTACGATATCACACCACAGCGACCGCGGCCGGACCTGCAGACCTATCGCCTGCGCGTATGGGGTGCGGTCGACGAGGCGCGCACGTGGACATGGGCCGAACTCTGTGCGCTTCCCACAGTTGAGGTCATCGCCGATTTTCACTGCGTGACCCGATGGTCGAAACGGGCGCTCGTGTGGGAGGGGATCCCCACGCGGGTGATTCTCGAAACCGTGCGTCCGCACGGTGACGTCGTTCAGGTCATGGTGCACTGTCTGGAAGGGTACACGACCAATGTGCCCATCGAATACTTCGCAGCAGAGGATAGTCTCCTTGCGTTCCGCCTGAACGGAGCACCGCTGACCCCGGAACACGGAGCACCGCTCCGCCTGGTTATCCCTCAATTGTACGCATGGAAAAGCGCGAAGTACGTTTGCGGTCTGGAGTTCCAAACCCGGTTACAACCCGGGTTCTGGGAAATGCGGGGGTATCACCTCATCGGCGATCCCTGGGCAGAACAGCGGTACTGGGAACCTATATCCAAAATTCGTGCCCTGTGGCGCAACATCCGGATATCCGAACTGCACCGGGAAGACGGGGCAACGGAGGAGTGAAATGTTGATTGAAGACATGGAACGCATCTATCGGGAACTCTCGGAACAGTGGCGAGAAATGCGAGGTTATCTTTGACCTCGCCGAGATCCGTCGTCGTATGGACCACCTCGCGAAACGGCTGCAATCCCCGGACGGCTGGCAGGATCCCGAACAGATGGCCCGACTGGCCCAGCAACATGCCCAGATCCAGGCGTTTCTGGACGAGATCGCAACGATCGACCGCGCACTGGAAGAAATGGAAGTCTACATCGAACTGGCCCGTGAAGGGGAATCCGTTGCGGAGGAATTCGCACGCCTGCACCGGGAACTGAAACAGCGGATCCGGGACATCGAAACCCGTATCCTGCTGAATGAGGAAGACGATGCCCGGAATGCCATCCTCACCATTCATGCCGGTGCCGGTGGCACGGAATCCCAGGACTGGTCCGAAATGCTGTTACGGATGTATCTGCGCTGGGCGGAACAAAAGGGCATGAAAACACAGATTCTGGATATCCTGCCCGGCGAGGAAGCGGGGATCAAAAGTGTTACCGTGCGCATTCAGGGGCCGTATGCGTACGGGTTACTGAAGGGCGAAACGGGTGTGCATCGACTGGTACGGATCTCCCCCTTTGATGCCAACCGCCGCCGGCATACGTCATTCGCTTCGGTCTTCGTCGTCCCGGAGGTCGATGAAGACATCCATATTGAAATCGATCCCAAAGATCTCCGGATCGAGACGTTCCGCGCCAGCGGCCATGGTGGACAGCACGTGAATGTGACGGACTCGGCCGTACGTATCACGCACATTCCGACCGGTATCGTCGTGCAATGCCAGAACGAGCGTTCTCAGCACCAGAACCGTCGCATTGCCATGCAGATTCTGCGCGCGCGGTTGTACGACTATTACAAACGCAAGCGAGAAGAGGAGTTTCAGCAACGGTACGGTGCGAGTAAAACAGAGATCAGTTTCGGTCACCAGATCCGATCCTACGTGCTGCATCCGTACAAACTGGTCAAGGACCTGCGCACTGGCCTGGAAGAACCGCAGGCAGAGCGTGTGCTCGACGGTGAACTCCTGGACGAGTTCATTCGCGCGTATCTCGTCTACGCGCGCCGTCAGAAGGGATGGCAATTCTCACCATCGGAGACAACAACATAAACCGGACAGTCCCCGAATTGTGCCCCAAAACGGTGGGACCGCATGGGAACGGAGTGTACCGATGAACTGGCGGGTTGCATTGCTCAAACGGTGGATCCCCGAGAAAGCCCGGGCGGATGAGATCTGGGCGACGTTCATGACGTTTGCGGTCCGGCACTTCCATCAACTCTGCGCGGCCGTGGGGGAAGCACGGGCACGTGCCATGTACACTGAAATCGCCGAGCAGCTCGGACGGGAAATGGGCGAGCGGCTGCGCGCCCAGACTCATCTCACCGCGGGTCGTCCGCAGAGTGCAGTGGACGCGTGGCAAATCGCCATCCGACTGTTGCGGTTCCGAGCGCACATCACACCGGTATCGAATGGCCGGGCGGTTGATTTCGACCACGTACGGGATCCCCTCTGGGAAGCGTTTCGTCAGGAAGGGGTGTTATTGTGTGATTGCACATGCATTCCGATGACGCGTGCCATCGCACGGGTGTTCTGGCCGGATGCAGAAGTGGAATGGACGCGGGAACCCACCGATACACGTCCGTGTATCAAACGACTGATCCTGTCACCGCCCGACGACGTGGAAACAACCGACGCGGAAACACGCGATCGGTAAGCATCCCGGATGCGGGGGTCACTTTCCGCTTTCCTTCTTCCCGGCACGCCCTGCGGTATCCCGACGCTTCTTTTCGGGCTGAAGTACCAACCGCAGTTTGTTCCACGACTTGCGGATCTGTTGCACGGAATCCTTTTTCACGTGAAACACCGTACGCGGAAATTCCGGATTACGCGTCCACAGTTCACCGTCCTTGCGGACGATCTGCATCGTCTGTTCCGGACGGTCTTTATCCTTTAAACGGATCACCATCCAGGGGTGGGAAAACCCGAGTTCTGTCAGTTCCGCGTCCGAGAGGTTATCGCGAATCTCTGCGGCCTCGGCAAAATCGAGATTCCGCAGAAAATCGTCCACCCGTTCCAGTTCGATTTCCCGTCGCTGCCCTCCCTGAACGACATACCAGTGTTCTTTCCAGACTTCCCCTTCTTCCGTTTCCTTTTCGAGCAGCCACTGGCGTTTCCCCATCCGGATCTCCACGCGCTCGAGATTGTAGTAATCGAAATCTGCCGCCTGCTGAGATCGCCAGTAGTCGATTCCCCGTTTCAGATCGTCCACCACACCCTTGCGCACGGTCACCACACGGGGTTTCCGGGCCACCATCGCATACACCGAACCGGTGTCGTGTTCTTTCCCGAAGAGAAACGTCTGCTGCGTGCCGTCTCTGGTTTCCACGGTCAGGCGAAAGCGGGGCTCATTTAATGCGTACGGAGACAGATCGTCCGGCTGTTCCGCAATGAAGTCTTCGGCTTCCAGGAACTCGATCGTACTGGTCAGAGACAGCAGACTGGCGGCACTCGCGAGCATGGGATACGGCTGTTCAATTTTCCAGAGACCGTCTTCTTTGACAAATCGAAGCGTTTCCGGATCCATCCCCTTGCGGAACAGCGTCACGCGCACGATATCGGTGGCCTTGAGATGGGTCAACCGTTTCTGGCGAAAATCTTTCAATGCGGGGATCAGCGTACTTTCTCGAAA
This sequence comes from uncultured Acidobacteriota bacterium, assembly GCA_964541595.1. Classification (GTDB taxonomy): domain Bacteria; phylum Acidobacteriota; class HRBIN11; order HRBIN11; family HRBIN11; genus CAZIRO01. Next base: position 10,168 of record CAZIRO010000019.1, on the reverse strand, counting down.
ACTCGGCAGGATGAGCACTTCCTGGCGGTCCTTGAGTTTTGCATACAGATCGTTCGTTGCCGGCGTCTTTCCCCCGACCAGCAGGACGGCGAGCTCCCTATCGCCCGCTCCGAGCAAACGGATGGTCGCACGGGGCGAATCGAACCCGTATTGCGCAAGGTCCGCATCGGGTTCAAGTGTCAATCGCCGGTCCGCCTGGAGGTCTTTCAGGGTATTCCAGAACCGATCGGCAAAATCCTTATCGGCCTCTTCACGGAAGGGAGCCAGGAGGCGCCAGACTGTCTCATTGCCCTTACGCTGGCGCTGCAACACCACGGTATCTCTGGTTTTTTCCGTTTGGACCTCGATCTTGCGCACCTGATCCCATATGGTTTCGGCAAACACCCGTTTGGCACGGATTTCCCTTTCTTCCCGTTTCTCCGTCCAGTACCGATCCAAAAACACCAGAACCACGGCCAAAACTGCCAGTATGCCGAGAATGACCAGGGTGCGCGTGCGCATGATCGACTCCTCCCGACACGGACCGGACACTTACAGGCGACGACGTACGAACCAGACGGCGACTCCGGTGATGATGAGCATGGCCGGCAGGAGGATCATGGTCAGGAATCGGATCCATCCCGCCTGCAGGTGAAACCGTTCAAACCGCAGCGTAACCTGCGAGGGTTTCTTCTCGCTGATGAGCAGCTCTCGCTCGGCCAGCCAGGCCAGTGTATTCAATGCGAGCACGGCGTTTCCGGAAGAAATGGCCATCACGCCGTCGGTGAGCCAGTCCGCGTCACCGAAAACGACAAGCCGTCCCTCCGTTCTGAACAGGGTTTCTTCTTCAACGGAGGCTGTGGCCTGTTTCGCCTGACCCGCGGACTTCCCGGATGGTGGTGGTTTCTGTTCAGCACCGGACTGCTTACGCGTATTATCCGCGGCCTCCGGGGTTTTCTGACCTTTCGGTGGTCTGGCTGCCCGTTCGTCCTTCTTTTCCTGTTCCTCCCTGCTGTACCGCACGAGCACACCGACCTTGACGGGACCCTGCACGTCCGTTCCCTGATCGAATTCATGGTTCATATTCCGATCTGCGAACACATATGGAAACCGGTTGATCGACTGTACAACCTCATCGGTGGTGATCTCCTCGCCGGGGCTTCCGGACGCCTGCACGGACTGTGCGGTTGCAAAAACCGCGAACAACGTGGTCGATCCACCCACCAGCGGTGACCCCGGCCGCGGCGTTACCGGAACGACCGAGGGATCGACACCCTGCATGGTCTGGGCGAGATCCAGTACGGCGTCGCGTCCGACTTCCACACCGAACGACTGCAACCATTTCGCCCACGGTTCCGGTGCGTTCGGTTCCAGATTGACCCAGACACGACCCCCCGCATGAATAAACTGGGTCAACATTTCCGTCTCTTTTGGCTGCGGTTCATACTGCGGCCGCACGATCATCACCACACGGCACTCTTTGGCGGCGTCCTTCGTGAAGAACGGGATTTCCTTAAACGTATAGTTCTCCTGTTCCGCCAGCCGCTTCCAGCCCCGCAATGACATCTGATCGAACCCGGAGAGCGCGTATTCTCCGTGACCGGTCAGATAACAAACGGTCGGCTTTTCGGGATACAGGAGCCGGATCAGCGCACCGGTAATGGCCGACTCGGTCACCTGCTGGGCCTTTTCAAACCGTTCCTTATTGTCCTCACCCTTCATGACCACGACGATCGATGGAATAGACGTCAACTTGTACTGGCGGGCAAGCAGCGGATAGCGGGTTGGATCGTATTTCTCAACCTTCAACCTGGGTGAAATCGCGCCGTACTCCTGCATGAGATCGTCGAATCTCCGTTCCTGCATCACATCGTTGGGTGTGAAGAATCCGATCACGCGGACTTCCGCAGGCAACCGGCGCAGAATCTTGACCGTCTGGTCACTCAGTGAAAACATACCGGTTGCGGTCAGGTCCCACCGCGCATAGTGACGGTAGGCAATCACGTTCGTAGCCACGATAATTACCAGAATGAAGGCGAGCGCCAGTGCCAGCGTTGCACCGTACCGCGCACCGCGTCGCTGCATCAGACTGACGAACTCGATCTCGATGAGCAGACTGATGACGAGCATCAGCGCAGAAAAGATAAACGCCCCGGTGACCAGCCAATTTGGCCATTTCAGGTATTGCCCGATGCCGAATACAATGATCCCGACAACCGCAAGGGGCAGCGGCGTCCGACGTAACCACTGTTTCATGATGCGGCCCTCCACCGGTTCGATTCCGTCGCAAAATAGGTCAGTACGAGTCCGAAAAAGGTCCATGAAAGGAAGTACACCACGTGTTTGCTGTCAACCACGCCTTTATAGAAATCTTCCAGATGCTGAACGACGGAGATATATTCCACGAGTTCGGTGACGAATGCGCTCGCCGTTCCGGTGAGATTGATCCATCCGATGATCCAGAGCATCAGCAACAGGCCAAAACTCAGCGCTGCGGCAACGAGTTGACTGGAGGTCACGGCCGAAGCGAACAGGGATAGCCCGACGAACGCCATCAGCATGAGCAGCACGCCCAGATATCCGGTCAGAATCGGTCCCCAATCCGGTTTCCCGAAGAAGTAGAGCGAGAGTGGAAACACGATCGTCAGCAGATAAATAAAAAAGTTCATGGTCAGCGCGGCGAGGAATTTCCCCAGCACGATCTCTACGGTACGCACCGGCGACGTGAGCAGCAATTCGATCGTTCCCAGGCGACGTTCTTCGGCAAAGAGCCGCATGCACAGCAGGGGCACAATCAGCAGAAAAAGAAACGCCGTATTCCCGAAAAACGGTCGCAGGATCTCCTGCGTGAGGTCCACGTTCGCGGACCCCATCATCGTGAGCCGCACATAGTTCACCGCAAAATAACTGATTAACACATAAAACATGTATCCGGAGAGTAACATGAAAATCGCCCCGATAATGTAAGCCAGCGGTGTCGCCAGGTAGATGCTCATCTCTTTACGGAAAATCCAGAACACTGCCCGCAGGTTCATGACACCTTCTCCACGGTTTCTGTCGGGGTCTCGTGCATGACGTCGGTGCGTCCGGTTGTGAGCTGGATGAAGATGTCCTCCAGGGTCAGCGTTTCCTGGCGGGCTTCCAGAAGTCCCCACGGCTGATTGGCCAGCCAGCGGATGATCTCCGTCAGGGTTTCTTCTTCCGGTTCTACCCGGATCAGGAACTGCCGGTACCCATCGATCGAACGGACCTCCCGGACACCGGGGAGTTCCTGCATCCGCACAGGGAGTTCTTCCGCATCCATACGAAAGCGGACGCGCAGGCGTTGTTCGGCCATTAATCCGGTTTGCAGTTCTTCCAATGATCCCTGGGCAACGATGCGGCCTTCGTGAATCACGATCACCCGATCACACAACTGGGTCACCTCATACAGGATATGGCTGCTGAACAGAATGGTGTGCTGTCCCCGCAGGGTGCGGATCAGGTTGCGAATCTCCACGACCTGCTGCGGATCCAGACCAACGGTGGGCTCGTCCAGAATCAGGACCGGTGGATCGTGCACAAGCGCCTGCGCCAATCCCAATCGCTGGCGATACCCTTTAGACAATCGACCGACAATGCGCGATGCGACCTCGCGGAGCCCGCACTGTTCGATCACCGTGTCTACACGCTCCGAAATCTGACGGCGGGGAACACCGCGCAATCCCGCAATAAATCGAAGAAACCCCACGACTGTCATTTCGTTGTACAGAGGAGGGTTTTCCGGCATGTATCCCGTGCATCGGCGCGCTGCGAGCGGATATTCCAGGATGTCGTGACCGGCAACCGTGGCCGTACCCGCGGAGGGATATAAAAATCCGGTCAGGATCCGCATCGTGGTCGTCTTCCCCGCGCCGTTGACACCGAGAAATCCCGTGATCGAACCCTGCGGTACGGCAAACGTGACATCCCGGATCGCCATATGCGGACCGTAATACTTCGTGAGATCCTGTGCTTCGATCATCGAATGCCCTCCAATGTTCGGAAAGAGCTCCCGGGCATACTACTGGATAGATTACCCACTGGACAGGTTCAGCGCGGAAAACCCCCGGATGGTGGATCGATTCTATGGACTTCCCCGGACATCGTCAAGTCGGATACCTTCTGAGATCGGGACAGGCAATGGGACACCGCGGATGCCCATGCGGCCATGTAGCAAAAGCCATCTGGAGCTTGCACAGCAAACAGACATACCCGTCGAATTTCTGCTATACTACCATCAAATCTCAACCATGTGAGGAAGCCTGTGCAAAAAGATTATAGCCCCTTCGCACCGGGCCAACCGATCGCACCTGAGTTCTTTGTCGGTCGCGCTCAGCAAGTGCAGATCCTGATAAACAGAGTACAACGGAGCCTGTCGAATCGCATAGAAGTTGTCTTTGTCAGTGGTGAACGCGGTATCGGAAAAACGTCCCTTGCCCGGTTCGTGCATCGCTATGCTGAACAGCACATGGACGTGGTCGGAACACATGTACACCTGGGAGGCGTCCAGGATATCAACGAAGCAATTCGAAGAACCATCGAACGCATTTTGCAAGAAAGCGCTGGCAAACCGTGGCATCAGCGCCTTCTGAGTCCCGTACGAAAATACGTCCGCGAAATTGGTGTTTTAGGGGTGACCATCGCGTTTCACCCACCACCCGACCAACTCCAGGGTATGGCCCAGTACTTTCCTCAGGAGATCCAGCGTATTTTATCCATTATTCACGAGTCCCATGCTTTACTGATCATCTGGGATGACATCAACGGATTGGCACAACAAGAAAGTTTTGCACTATGGTTCAAAAGCTTCGTCGATGAAACCGCACGTAGAAGAGTACCGCTGTGTTTTGTCATGATCGGTCTTGAAGAGTTGCGTCGAATGATGATTCGGAACAATGAATCCCTGGCCCGCGTCTTCTATCCGCTGGAGATCCCTCTATGGAACGAGGAAGAATGCAGAGAGTTTTTTCAGCAAGCCTTTCAGAGGGTCAACACACGTGTGGAAAAACACGCACTGGACATGATGGTCGCTTTTTCTGGTGGTCATCCGGCACTCGCGCACGAGATCGGCGATGCGGTATTTCTCACCGATAAGGATGGGGTTATCGATTTAGAAGATGCCGTCCAGGGAATTCGATCGGCTGCGGAGATTGTGGGCAGGAAATACCTGGATCCACAGGTACTAAGTGCTTTGCGAAGTCAAAGGTATCGTAGCATTCTACACAAACTGGCGACAATTGATTTCGGCTTTCGATTTTACAGAAGTGAAGTGCTTCGGCACTTATCCGAGGGGGAAAAACGGGTTTTTGACAACTTCCTCCGACGCATGCGAAATCTCGGCGTGATTCGTACTGCGAGAGAAAGGGGCCGCGGTGCCTACGAGTTTGTGAACATCCTGCATTATCTGTACTTTTCAATGGAGGCAAAAGCACAACGACCGGGTTAAATGCAAAACGGAAGAGAGGGGCCGCGAGAAAGAACGGGGATCTGCACGTGCAGACACAGCGGAGACACCTGGACGGCCGAGAGTGCGGTTTCCCGGAACAGGGACATGCTGCCCCATCCGTGGCCCGGCCAGACGATCCGTGCAAAGTACGGTGCACGTCGTACCCGGATCTGCCAGCACAACTCCGGGCGATACCGGACCGTTTCCGGAATCCGAACCCGTACCCGACCGTGCGTGTTGGTCCACGTCACGAGGCGCGCCTCCGGATCCCCGTCGGGCCACCGATCCGGCCGCCACGTGATCTCCACACGGGCGTGCGCCACACCCCGGCCGGACCGGAGGTCGAAAACACGAATATCCCACCACTGCACCGTCCCGGAGGGCATCCGGGGCCACACCGCATGAGAAATACCGACCCCGCTTCTTCCCAGCAGGATCCCGGCACCACTGAGGAGACTCCACCGCAAAAATGTTCGTCTGGAGATACGGGTTCGGGATTTCATAAATCTGTTCCTTCCGTCCGTATCCAGGGAAACCGCTGTTGCAACCCGTTTAAAATATCGTGAAAAACGCGATCGGGTGCCAGCGTGCCGTCGACCCGATAGATGCGTTCCGGAAACATCCGGACGAGCTGGGCATACCCCTCTGCGACGGCCTGATGAAACGCCAGATCTTCCTGTTCAAAACGGCTCCACCCGCGTTTCGCGGCCTGTTTCCGTTGCAACGCAACACGGGGCTCAATGACAAGCAGGACCGTCCAATCCGGCCAGTGCAGAAGGTTCAACTGCCGATGCAACGCGATAAGAAACGCGATACCGAACTTCCGTGCGGCGCCCTGATATGCCAGCGTGGAATCGATATACCGATCAGCCACGACAATCGCAGGGCGTACGAGCGCTGGCCGGATCACTGTGGCCAGATGCTGGGCCCGATCGGCGAGGTAGAGCAGCAGTTCAGTCACCCGATCGGGGACACTGTCCGCATCTGGATGGAGGATCAGTTTGCGCAACCGTGCGCCGAGCGGGGTACCACCGGGTTCCCGGGTTTCCTGTACGGGCCATCCCTGCGCCCGCAACCATGCGGCAAGACGGCGTGCCTGCGTGGTCTTGCCGCTGCCGTCGACCCCCTCGAGCGAGATGAGTATCCCGCGGGGCGGAACGCGGACGGACGGTGATGGCACATGCGATGGCATAGACCGCACCCGTTTTAAATCTCGTGACGAAACCGCTGGGCGATCGGCATACGCCGGCCGCTGCCGAACGCCCGGGACGTGACCTTCAATACCGGCGGCGCCTGTCGCCGTTTGTACTCGTTTCGATCGATGCGCAGCACAACTTCCCGAACGGTCGTGGGATCAAATCCCGCCGCGATGATCTCCGGAACGCTCTTCTCCTCTTCGATATACATCCGCAGGATCGGATCCACAATCCGATACGGCGGGATATCGTCCTCGTCCCGCTGATTCGCACGTAATTCAGCGGAAGGCGGTTTGTGAAAAATCCGTTCCGGGATACGTTCTCGCTCGCGATTCAGGTACCGGCCCAGTGCATAGACCATCATCTTGGGAACATCTCCGATGACCGCAAGCCCGCCGGCCATGTCACCGTAGAGCGTGCAGTATCCGAGTGCGAGTTCCGATTTGTTTCCGGTCGAGAGCACGAGCGCCCCCCACCGGTTGGACAGGGTCATCAGAATGGTACCCCGAATGCGTGCCTGCAGGTTTTCCTCGGCGACGCCGCCGGGAGGCGTATACACCCGATGCAGTTCCTTGAGAAACGCAGTAAAGATGGGATCGATCGGGACCGTCACCGACCGGATGCCCAGATTGTGCACCAGCGCCTGTGCGTCTTCCATACTTGCAGGAGAGGTAAAACGCGAGGGCATGAGGATCGCCGTCACGTGTTCCGGTCCCAGAGCATCCACGGCCAGCGTCGTGACCACAGCGGAGTCAATACCGCCGCTGACTCCCACGATCACGTCGGTAAACCCGCACTTGCGCAGATAATCCCGGATACCGGTGATCAACGCGCGATGCAGGTATGGCATTCCCTCCTCCGGGGGGTCATCCGTGACCGGCGGCAGGTGATCGAGGTCAACGACGCCCACGTGTTCCTCAAACGCGGGGGCCGCATACCGACACCGACCCTCCGCATCGTACACCCGACTGGAACCGTCGAAAATGAGTTCATCGTTCGCACCCACGACATTGACATATACGATGGGCACCCGATGCCTGCGCGTCAGCGACCGGAGCATTTCCGCCCGCAATTGAACCTTACCGAGTACATACGGCGACGACGAGATGTTGATAAGCAGACGCGCACCTTTGCGAACCTGAATCTCCACCGGATCGAGATGGTACCGACGAATCTTCCAGAAGTCCTTGTCATTCCAGATGTCCTCGCAAATGTTCAGTCCGATACAAACTCCGTCAAATGTGAACACGTCAGGATCCATATTCGGTTCAAAGTACCGATCCTCGTCGAAGACGTCATACGTGGGTAGCAGGGACTTGTGGGTCCGAAACAGGACATCCCCCCGGTACAGTACAGTCGCCGCGTTGAACAGCGGTCGTCCCTCCCCGGGATTCGGTGCCACGTGCCCGACCACAATGGCGATATCCCGACTGTATGGACGCAGTCGATCGACCGTACGCATGGACGCTTCGATAAACGCCCGCTTCAGGAGCAGGTCGTTGGGCGGATAGCCAGGGATACAGAGTTCGGGAAACACGATCATGCGACATCCGGACTGACGGGCGGTCTTGACCATTCGGACGATCCGTTCGAAATTCCCTGAAAAGTCGCCAATGGTGGGATTCATCTGGCCGATCGCGATCCGCATGGATGGACTCCATACCCGATGATTGCCTACATTATAGCAAAAGCATTTGAATATCCAGTGACCCCGCCGGTCGCCGGACCGGCGGGGTACACGAACGGACACGAGGTTTCCACATGGACCGAATTTATCTGGATTACAATGCAAGCACGCCGGTCGATCCGGAAGTTCTCGAGGCCATGATGCCGTACTTCCGGAACGTCTATGGCAATCCCTCCAGCATTCACTGGGAGGGCCAGCAGGCGAAAGCGGCACTGGACCGCGCGCGTGAACAGGTGGCTGCCCTCCTCGGGGTGGAACCCCGCGAGATCGTATTCACGTCCGGTGGCACCGAAGCGGATAACCTGGCACTGCAGGGCATCGCGTATCGCTATCGGGACCGCGGCCAGCATATTCTCGTATCGGCGATCGAACACCCGGCAGTACTCCGGACCGCGGAGACGCTCGCACGTGCCGGCTTCATCGTGGAAACCATCCCGGTGACCGCGGACGGCATTGTCGATCCGGACCGGGTGCGGGCGATGATTCGACCGGATACCATTCTCGTATCCGTGATGGCGGCCAATAACGAGACCGGTGTGATCCAGCCGATCGACCGTATCGGCCCGATCTGTCGGGAATACGGGGTGTTTTTTCACGTCGACGCTGTGCAGGGTGCGGGGAAGATGCCCCTGCATCCGCGTGCGTGGGCCGTTGACCTGATGAGTCTTTCGGGACATAAAATCTACGGACCCAAAGGCGTGGGTGCGCTGTACGTGCGAGACGGGGTCGAAATCCTGCCCATGATTTACGGCGGCAACCAGGAACGGGGACGACGCTCGGGAACGGAAAACCTTGCCGGAATTGTCGGAATGGGTGCTGCCTGCGCGCAGATGACCCGAATCTGGGAGGAAGAACAACGCCGATTGCGCACGTTGCGGGACCGATTTGAGCAGGAACTGCGCCGGCGGTTTCCGGAGGTTCAGATTCACGGCCATCGGGCCGCACGCGTGGGCAATACGTCCATGTTCAGCGTACCCGGTATGGACGGGGAGACCCTGGCCATGCGTCTGGACCTGGAGGGCTTTGCCGTTTCCACCGGAAGTGCCTGTGCAAGCGGTCGCGTCGAATCCAGCCACGTCCTGGAAGCGATGGGCGTGCCCCACGACGTCATCCGCGGTGCCCTCCGAATCAGCATGGGACGATATACCCGCTGGGAACATCTGGTGCAGTTCCTCGATACACTCGCCCGTATTCAGCAAGAAGCAGTGAGATGGGAAAGTGACGGAAAATCAGCCGGGGAAACATAACGGGACGTGGCATCAGCAGTAGCGCGGTAGAACCACACCCGACTTCACGTCTGCCTGCGCCACTTCACTCAATACAGGGCATTCCGCACGTCCGGATGCAGTTCCGGAAACCGGGCCAGCCATGCCCGCCGATCCGCCCGCAACCGGGCCAGCCGTTCCCGAAACGCGTCCCGCGTGTAATATCGTTGTGGCAACAGGTCCTCAACATCCAGACCGGGAACGTCCACCGGAACTTCCAGTTGCAGTTCCGGATCCCGGTGCCACGTCATTGTCCCTTCAGCGACCGCCCGCAGCAGCGTGACAGTATCCTCCAGGGTGATCTTGCGCCGCCGGATGCCCTCACCGACGTATCCGGTATTGACGAGAAAACATTCAATATGCGGGAACTTCTCCAAAAAGGCCAGCAGGATGTTACCCTCCTCTCCCGGCGGACCGATGATAAACGGGTTGGTGCCGACCACCCGTACGGCCTGACCGGCCCGTGTAGGATCTCCGGCACTCGTTTCCACCGACTCCCCCAGCATGAAGGCCACCACCGCCTGTACGCGCGTCAACCGCGCAATCGCCGGAGTCAGCGGATTGCGGGTGATGA
>CAZIRO010000018.1:13699-25044 GCA_964541595.1 uncultured Acidobacteriota bacterium | reverse complement strand
TGAGACCCGACACCCGGGACCTGAGACCGGTGGCTACCGGCACACCTGTGGATCCCGTGGTTCTCATGTCCCATTTCCTGTCCCGATCCCAAATGTCGTGTATTGACACCTTCGTCGTTGCTTTCCTCTCGTCACTTCACTTCACGGTGCAAATGGCGTTCGACCATCTCCCGAAGCACGACCGTACGGACTTCTTCCGGAGCCATTTCCGTGGAAACGCGCACATGCAGGTGTTCAGGGAGTTCGTCCGGTGGTTCATACGCACGGAGCAGGTATGTCATGTCCTCCTCACGTGCGTCAGAAACGACCCGATCGGCCCGCGCACGCAATCGCAACCGGTGCCGGATGACGTCCGGGGACGCGGTTGTCTCGATGAACACACAGGGAACGCCGGTATCCTGAAACGCGTTCCTCAGCCGTTCACGATATTCATGTCGACCGAACGTGGCGTCCAGGATGACACCCCGATGTGTCCGGATCGCCGCACGCGCGCGGTCGATCAGCGCAGCATATACCCGTTGCTTCATTTCCGAAGCATACAGCCAGGCACGGTTTTCCGGTCGAGGGCGCATGTATAACGGCAGGCCTGCGAGTTCTTTCCGCAGGACGTCCGAAGCGTATACAGGCCATCCGAGCGCATGCCCCAGGTATGCCGCCACGGTGGATTTGCCGGTCGCGATCGGACCCATGACCACAACCACCAGCGGATCCGCCCCCGCAACGGCATACCGCAACGCCAACTGAAAGTACTTCCGGGCACGATTCCGTGCAGACGCACGCGCCGATGGGAACACCTGAGGATCCGCAGCACGCATGCTTTCCACCTTTCCGCGTACATACGCCCGGTAGCACCGGTAAAAATTGAGCACCGTATGCATATTCGGATCCCCCAGCGCGACGGCCATGCGGTCGAGGAAGTGTCGCGCCAGATCGGGACGCCCGTGATAATCCAGATCCATCGCCAGAAACGCTACGTCGTTTGCTACGTCAATGTAGCGAAACCGATCGTTGAATTCGATACAGTCGTATATACAGACCCGGCGGGGCGTGATGTGGATGTGTCCCAGATGCAGATCCCCGTGGCAGTCCCGGATCCAGCCCTCGCGTACCCGTGCGGCAAACCGATCCGCGGCCAACGTATAGAATCGGTCCGTATAATAGCGGATCGCCAGAAATACCGGACGTTCAATCGTGTCCCCGATGAACTGTTCCGTCTGTGCGAAGTTCTCATCCGTATTGCACCGAATGCGGTCGACCTGGCCCCAAACGGCGATCTCCGGGGTCGGTACCTGCGATCGATAGAACCGGACGAGCGTTCGCACCACCCGATCGATATGGTCTTCAGTAAGTTCCCCACGGGTCAGCAGCCGTTTCATGAAAAACCGTTCGGAGAGTTTGCGCATGTGCACGGCATATTCAACGATCGCGTCGCCTTCCCCCCTACCAGCCGGGACCCTTTACGGGAAATCGGAAGCACACCGAGATAAATGTACGGACATAACCGCCGATTCAGAACCACTTCCCGTTCGCAGAAGTATCGACGCTTCTCCAGAGTTGAAAAGTCCACAAACCCGAAATCCACGGGTTTTTTGACCTTGTACACATAGGGTGGCGCGATGGCCACGATTGAGATGTGGGTCTGTACGATCCGAACCCGTTTCGGCCGATGCGGGTACTCGGCCGGATCCTGCAAGAACGCCAGCAACCTGTCCGTGGTTACATGAGACGGATGTGCCATGAAACACCGTCCACGCATATGTTTTGAAACCACGTTTCATTGTAGAACGACACGCAAGAGGTGGCGACCCGCAACGCCACAACTTTTTACTGCATAAGGACAATTGAAAACCATATTTCGGATGCGCCTCTTTCCGGGAATGCGCATACGCAGTGAATGGCAGGCGCACAGTATCCGCGGCGAAAATCGCCGGGGGCTGGGCACTGTTCCGGAGCGCGGCATATGACCCGTGTGATTCGCAGGCGACCATGGCCGGCAAACATTTCGATACGCGAGGACGACACCCGCCCACTGGCGCCGGCGCATCCGGAACGCATTCGTTCTTCCCCGGATCGATGGGTACACATGGAACCGACATCGCGTTCCATGCGGTTGTTCGGGTCATCCGTGGCCAACGATCCGTTGCCATCATCGGCTGCGGCATACTTGCGGCGTTATCTGGACCGCCGTCCGGACATCGATCCGACTGTTACGGAAATACTGAAACTTCTCGCCGAAATGCTCGACCGCGCCCGCAGTCAATGGACGCCGGAAATCCCGGGAAAACCCTTCCAGCAGGTTGCGCTGTTTGCCGGTTTCGTCACCGACTTTGAGACGTACTACATGCAGTTGCGCACGCACTATCCGGACGTTCAGGCACGCAGTTTGGCATTCCTGTATGCAATTGCACGCGTGTTACCCGAGATCATGCGCACGATACCCTCACGCGGATGGGCGCTCCTGTGGCAACTCGGGGTGCTCGCCATGCAGGCGACATTTGTCCTCATGGGATGGCAGCGCGATCTCACCGGTCTCGGTGGGATCTCCGGAGTACTGTCCTCGGATGTATGGAACGCGTTGATGGCCATTCCTGGATTTGCGAAAAACGTTGTCATCGATTTTATGCAGTTCTACATCCAGATGCTGATCACGATGGTACAGCGTAAAGACCCGCGGTTACTCGACGATCTGTTCATTCAGGCGTATCAGGGCCAACACGGCCCGTTCGTGCGGTGGCTGGTCCGCGGATTTGAACAGATCGTGGGACCGGGGACCTATGCGGCAAAAATACAACAACATGAGGAAGCCGCACGGTTCTGGACAGACGTTTACCGCTACCTGACCATCCTGCCGCGTCCGGATCGGCTGTTGGCGCGTCTGCGCGAGGCTCACCCCACGGATGTATTGCCGCACGGCACGATCTCGTCCTATTTTCTGAAATCCGTCCTTATCCCGATACGGTACCATGTGCAGCAAAATCTGAACCGGCTACAGGGGCTGGATGCGGACTTCCTGGCTACCCACTGGTCGATCCGGCAGACACGAACCACGATCCACAACCTGCAATCGCGCAAATCCGCCGTTGAACAACAGTTGCGGGATATCCGCGTGCGCATGGACATGCTCCTGCGACAGCGCATCGTTCGTGAAAATGCCACGACCTGGCGTGATGCGCGGGACAGTTCGGCATATCGTGAACTCGTGACCGAACGGGAAAAGCTATTGCGCAGGAAACATACGCTTCAGACCGAGATCGAACAGACCGACCGCACATACCGGATGTTGCGATTTCGTCTGGATATGCTCTATCGAAACCGCATGACCGTGTGGACGACACTGGTGCAGTGGATGGAAGTGGCCCGGCAAATGGACAGTGCTTTTCAGGTTGCCCTGCCCCAGCTGAACGATCATGCACGAACCTTTATGACCGAATGGCAGGCGGACATGCGCCGGCTGGCGACCCATCGTGTGATTGCTCCTTCGGCGTGGATGACGATGCGCATCCAGCCCGACCGTCTCCTTTCCGAAACCGACCTGTACGTGCCCCTGGAAGTCGCCCTGTTGAGTGACCCTTCCGCGCGAGGGGATACATGATCGGACCGCCGTGCGAAATTCACGTTGAATCGAACGGTGCGGAACTGTCCTGTACAGTCGGGGGCGTGATCCGGGGTCGTGTGATCATTCGTGCACGCCGGAACCGCACCTGTCGAAAAATCACGGTCGGTTATTTCTGGTCCACACCCCGGTACCGATCCAATCCCCGGTTATGGACCATTGCCACACGGGAACGGTGGCGGGCGGGAGAGGTCTATGTGTACACATTTTCTATCCCCGCACCGCTCGGACCCGCAACGTATACGGGACATTGGACGTTCGTGCAGTGGACGTTCCGCGTCATCGCCGACGTCGTTTCCGATGTGGACGCCGTCTGGGAAGGTTCCCTGCAGGTCGGCCGGGAAGGGGGAAGCGGGCTGTACGATTTCGGTGCCGGCAGCGTATGGACATTCGTGGCCGAGCGCGTACCTGCGATTGATCGGACCATCGATATTGAACACCGATGGGCGCGGATTCCAATTCGACTGCACGTTCTTCCCAGGTTGATCCTCCATCTCCCGCATCTGTTGTATGCGATCCTGCCCTGGCGGGGACCGGGATATTTCCGATCGTACACCCGTCCGCGTCGTGAACGCTGGCGCATCCTCTGGGAGCACGCGAAAGTGCGGTTTGCGGTTTGTCTGTACATCGCAGTGTTGACCATATGGCTCCCCACCGGCAGTCTTACCGGAGCAATTGTTCTGGCCGCCGTGTGCACACTACTCATTACACTGCGTGAATACACACTGCTCATGCACGGTCTCCCGATCGAAATCCACATCATCCTGGAGAGCCCCATCGTGCATCGGGGCAGTCAGGTAAAGGGCCACATTCAGGTGCTCGTATGGAAACGCGTGACCATCCGTAAGGTCGAAATTCATCTGCGTGCCATCGAGTTCACCGGTCGCTACGCCGATCGGTCTCCGCTTCCCGATGCGCCCATGCTACACCGTATGGTCGTCCATCGCGTGCAACAATACACGCGAACACACCACCTGTACCCCACACAGCGCATTGAGTTTCCCTTCGTGTTCACGATCGCCCCGGATGCACCGTGTTCGTTCCGCACTCCGGACGGAACGGAACAACTCGTATGGTACATTGACGTACGTATCCGGGGCCTGGAACCCTTTGAGATTCACTGGCGACCGATCGCGGTCATTCCGTAAAATAACGGTCTTCCGTTAAAATGGTGGACACATCTGCGGACGCCGATCGGGAGCGGGGACCGGTGTGGGCAACGTGGTTTTTCCTGTGGCTGGCCATTTATTTCGGACCTGCCGGGGCGGTGCAGGCGCCGCAACCCATCGTCCTGACGCTCGAACGTGCGGAGGCCATTGTCCGGTCCCGAAACCTGGAACTCCAGGCCGTTCGCTACACCATCCGTGCGGCTGAAGGTCGTGCACGACAGTACACGGTGATGCCGAATCCTGAAGTGGAAACCGAGATATTCTTTACGGAAGAAAAAACCCTGCGCATTCTGCAACCCCTGCGGTGGCCCGGCCAAACGCGTATACTGCAGGCTCTCGGATCGTACGATACCGCATCGGCACGTGCGGATTATCATCGCCGGCAACTCGATATCATTCATGCCGTGCGTCTGCAGTGGATCACTGTCCTAACGCTCCAGGAACGCCTGGCAATACTTGCCAGGAGTCAACAGATCGCGGAAGAAATGCTGCGTAATGCGCGCATGCGTTACGCCCGTGGGTTTGGCAACCGGCAGGAAGTCGCGCTGGCCAACATCGAGGTCGGTCGGGTTCGCGCCCGTATCGAGCGCCTGCAGGCGCAACATGCGACGCAGGTGCGTCTTCTGCAACAGATGCTTCAACTCGATCGTCCCATTCGGATCGAAGACCGCCTGGACACCCTGATCGAATGGACCCCGCCCCCGCACACGGATGTGGCCGCCATTGTTCGCCGGCACCCGCTGGTCGTGCAGGCCCAGATGCGCGCGTCCTACTGGAGTACGCGGCGTGATTGGGAACGTACACTGCGCCGTCCGAAGATCGCCGTGGGACCCTCGATCGGACTGTTTGAAGGGGGGCGCCTTTCCCCGGGGATCGCATTCGCTGTGACCATTCCCGTGTGGGACACGCGTCAGGGTCGTATCTCCGAAGCCGAAGCACAGCGCCAATTTTACGTGCGCCTGCTGGAGGCACGCATGACCCTGCTGCGACACCGCCTGGAGGCGTTCTGCGAACAGTATGCACGCCTGCGATCGAATCTCGAAACTTACCGTACCACCGTGCTCGACCGGACGGAACAACTCGTCCACCATACACGTGCAGGGTACCGCGCCGGGCAGATCCCGTTTCTCACATATATCGAAGCCGTACGCACGTGGGTGGACACCCGTCTGGAGTATCTGGAGATGCTGCACGAACTGGCACGAACCGTGATGGACATTCGTTATATCACCGATGCCGCCCGGGAGCAGTTCCATGATACCGTACAGATTCCCTGATCCGAATACACGCCGACGACAAACCTTTTGCATGATGGTCATTGGTCTGATCGGTCTCGTACTCGTATGGAACGTCACGGGGTGCCAGCGCACGCCCGATGCGCACACGCATGTGCCTGAACCGGCCCAACCGGCCCGGGAGGACACCCGAACGACCATAGCGATTCCGGAAAACCTCTCCTATCGTACGGCCACCGTGCAGAAGAGAACGATCGTGGAGACGCTGCAGACTACTGGCAGAACAGCACTGGATCCCACCCGACGCGTACTGCTGACCGCCCTGCAGCGCAGCATTGTGCGCCGTCTCGCGATGCCCGGAGAAACGGTCGAACGGGACAGCGTGGTCGCCGTGCTTGAACCTGTGGCTTCACCGGGCATGGAGTACACCCTGCGAACACCGCTGAACGGCCTGGTATACCGTCGGTTTGCCAATCCCGGCGAGATTGTGGACGCCAACGCGCGTCTACTGGAAATCGTCGATCTGTCGGTGATCTGGGTCTGGGTGGATATACCGGTTTCCGAACGTCATCGGCTGTCGTTACCGGTTCACGTGAAGATTCAGGTGCCGGGACAGCCGGAACCCATTTCCGGTCATATCGATCAGATGGCGCCGCAGGTGGGTGCCGATCGACTGCTGAAAGGCCGCGTGATCCTGCGCAATCGGCAACACCTGCCGGCCGGTCTGCCCGTGCGGGTCGTGATCTATCTCGGGTCGCGCACCGCCCTGGTGATCCCCAAGGAGGCCGTTGTGTTCGACGGCGTGCGTGCCGTGGTCGCCAGGGTCACCCGGCACAACGGACACCTGACCGTATCGGAAACTGAAGTCACCCTCGGTACGGAGGGGGATACCTACTATGAAGTCCTTACAGGTCTTCAGGAAGGGGATACCATCATCACCCGAAACGCGTTCCTGATCCTGAAATCCCGCCGCTTGCGGGAAGCCATCGAGGACGAAGACGAATGATCCGGCATATCGTCACGTTCTCTATCCGACGCAGCGGGCTTGTGCTGTGGAGTATGGGAATCCTGATCCTGCTCGCCGTCCAGGCGATTCGCACGATTCCCACCGATGTCCTTCCGGACATTCAGTCCCCCATCTTTCAGGTCTTTGTGGAAGCACCGGGGCTGTCCGCAGAAGAAGTCGATCTGCTTATCACACTGCCGGTTGAATCCGCACTGCGCGGACTGCCCCGGGTCGTGCGCACGCGTTCCATGGCCATGCAGGATCTCGGGACCGTACGCGTGCAGTTCGAATGGGGCGTGGACTTCTATCAGGCGTACCAGTGGATTCTGAACGAGATCACCCGTCTGCGCCCGGAACTGCCGCCACAGGTGACCGTTGTTTCCGTATCAAACGCGCTGACCCGGATTGCCGAAGTGTACGAGATGTATCTCTACAGTGATGCTCGACCCCTGATCGACCTGCGGGAGTTTGCAGATTACGACCTGGGATACGTGCTGCGCCGTGTGCCCGGCGTGTTCAAGATCACCACCCAGGGCGGTTACGTCCGCCAATACGAAGTGCGTGTACATCCGCACCGCCTGACCGCTTATGGCCTGACGATCGGCGACGTGGCCCGCACGCTGCAACGGAATAATACCAATCTGTTCGGGAATGTCTGGATCCGGAAATCCCAGGAAATTCCCGTGCTCGGTTGGGGACGTCTGCGGGATCTACGGGATCTGGCGCATATCGTACTGACTGAAATAGACGGCACACCGGTTCGACTGCAGGATGTCGCAACGGTCACCGAAGGCCATGCACTGCGGCGAGGTGCTTTCCTCATCGGGCAACGTGAAGGTGTGCACATGCTGATCACCAAACAGTTCGGGATTTCTACCGCACCTTTCCTGGAACGGTTGCAATCGACGATCGAGGATTTCCTTGCCTTCATGCCCCCGGATGTCCATCTCGGGGTGCACTACAATCAACTGGATCTGATTCAGGACGCCATCCGCAGCCTGACCGAAGCCCTGCTCATCGGCCTTGCGGTCGTTTTTGTCGTACTCCTCATTTTGATGGGCGATATCGCGTCCACGGTTGTCATTGCGATCATGATGCCGACATCCGTACTCGTGACGTTCATTTTCCTGCGCCTGTTCGGATATACGATCAACATCATGACACTGGGCGCTATGGTCGTCGCTCTGGGCATCATGATCGATGCCGCCATCATGGATACCGAAAACATTTACCGGCACCTCTGCATGCATCCGAATGACCGAACGCGGGCGATCGTGGAAGGTTCCGTGGAAGTCCGTCGTCCGGTGATCTACTCGACGCTGATCATCATGCTGATCTTCATTCCCCTGCTGTTTCTGCCCGAATTTGCCGGCCGGCTGTTTGCGCCTTTTGCCTTTACGGTGATCGTGGCCGTTGCCGTGGGGTTCGTACTTTCCATTACGTTGACCCCGGCACTGTGCGATCTGTTACTGCGGCCCCGCATGCACGCATCCGTCGGAGAAACTCCCGTGATTCGCGTACTCCGTCGGGGGTATCAGTACCTGCTGACACGTCTTCTGCGTCCCCCGTATTCGTATACAACGGTTCTGCTCGGTGTGCTCTTTCTCGGTGGCATCTTCTGGATGGTGCCTCGTCTGCATACGCGGCTCTTTCCGTCGCTGGACGAAGGCGCGTTCTGGATCGCACTCGATGCCCCGCCGGACATCAGTCTGCAGCAGAATGTCGAACTGGCACGTGCCATCGCTCGTGCATTAAAGACCGTTCCGGACGTGCGGGAAGTGTATACGAAAATCGGACGTACAGAAGGCGCGGAACACGCCGAACGGGTGAACCGGATCGAGATCTTCGTCGCACTGGTAGAACGTGAACGGCGAACGCATCCGTTCGACACCCTGCGTGCATTGCTGCGAGAAAAACTGCGACCGTTTCAGATACCTTTTGAAGTCACCACGCCCCTCATCGGTGAACGGGTGCAGGAGGCCATCTCCGGCGTGACCGCGGATTTCATGATCGGCATCTACGGGGAAGATCCGGGGACACTCGACACGCTCGCTGCCCAACTGGAACGGCGACTTGCGCAGATGCCCGGTCTGGTGGATATCCGCCGCGCACAGATCCTGCCGGTCACGCAACTGGTCATTCGACCGGACCGTACACGCGCCGCCCGTTACGGCGTAGATTTCGACGACCTGCGGGCAACGATCGAAATCGGTCTGGGCGGTCGGGTGGTCACATCCGTGATCCGGGATATCAAACAGTACGGGGTGCTGGTTCGCTTCTCGGACGACGTGATCCGTTCGTTAGACCGGATTCGCAATCTGCCGGTGCACAATGACCACGGTGGCTGGGTACCCCTGCATGCGGTCGCAACCGTGGCGTTCACCCCCACACCGGCGCGTATCCTGCGGGAAAACCTGCAGCGGATGACATACGTGACGGCCAATGTCACCGGTGTGGGATATGATGCGGCCATGCAAACCATCCGATCGGCCATCGCATCCATGTCGTGGCCGGCAGGATATACCGTCGGTTTCGGGGGTCAATACGCGAGTAAACAGCGGTTGACCGAACAATTGACTTTTGCTGGAGCGGTCGTGCTGCTGGCCATTCTGATGTTGCTGTATTTTGCGTTTGACTCGATATGGGTTGCCCTGATCGCGATCTTCACGATCCCGCTGGGCCTCTCCGGCGGTGTACTGGCACTGCTCCTGACGGGTGAATCGTTGAATATCTCTTCCATGATTGGTTTTCTCGCACATTTCGGTCTGTCCGTACAAAAGGCCCTGATCCTGATCGAATTCGCACTCGATCGCATGCGCGCGGGGACCGCATGCGCCATCGCCTGCCTGGACGCCGGTACAACCCGTATGCGTCCCGTGCTTATGACCGCGCTGGCGGCAGGCATGGCCGTTGTACCGATCGTCCTCGGATACGGCGCCGGTGTGGAACTGCAACGTCCGCTTGCCATCGTGCTCATCGGTGGACTGGTCACCTCGACGCTGCTGACCCTCATATGTTTGCCGATCCTGCTGTACTGGAGCCTGCGGAATCGTTCGTGACCGGGAGCGACCGGTGATGGACACACACACACCCCTCCAGCACCGGACACCTGTTCACCACGGAGACACGGAGTCCACGGAACGCACGGAGAGTGAAAAAGAATGATGTACGCTGTGCGTTTTTCCCCCTGCTGGTGAATCTGTCGTCCAACAACCCCCGACATCCGGAATCCGACACCTGACCCCCGACACCCGGGACCTGAGACCCCCATCCCGATGTTCAGGAATCGCCGCCGGTCCCTCCGGCCACGACAAATTCCAAAAAATACTGGTACGGTAAAAACGTATGCTCGCGCAGCAGCCGATACCCCGCGGTGTTCAATTCGCGAACGACCTGATCCCGTGCCACACGCATCCATTTCGGTGGCGCCACGGGAATATTCCGATCACGATAAAAATCCACGATCACGAGCCGTCCGCCCGGTTTCAGCGCATGCCGGATATTTCGAAAATACCGTACCCGATTTTGAATGTGGTGATACGTATTGCACAGGAAGATCACGTCTGCAAATGCGTCCGGCAGGCCGGGATCATCGGCCCGGACCAGTCGAGCTTCGTAATTTGTCAGTCCCCGACGGTGCGCGTCCTCGCGCATGTATGCGACCATTCGGGGCTCGATGTCCAGACCGATGGCACGTCCTTCCGGACCGACCACACGGGCAAATCGTCGTGTGAAATAGCCCGTGCCCGCGCCGATGTCGACCACGACCATCCCCGGACGCAGTTGCAACGCCCGAACCACGTCGTCCGGTTTTTGCCAGCGGGCCCTGCGGGGGGATTCATATCGCTGGATCGCCCGCTCGATGCGGTCCTGCGCCTCGATCTGGAGGGGAATCCACAGAATACCGACCGTAAAGATTAGCGCAATGCGCACCCACTTATCGATCCGCCGCCGCATCGCATCCTACCCGCCCGGCTGTGTGGAAAGAAAAATCCGTACCTCTATATCAATTCTCAGGAGGACCTGATAGATGGCCGCATGATCTCATGATCGCATCAGAGTCCGAACAACGACTTCACGAGATCGGTGAATGTCGGATTCATGACAGTTAACAATAAAATCAGCAGGATCAGCACAAAATTCATCTTTTGATTGAGCCGTTCAAATCGTTCCTCCAATGCTGTCATTCGTTCGCTGAGACCTTGTGTTTGCTCTTGCATGCTGGTACGTAACCCATGAATCTGTTCCTGAAATCCCGTGTGCAGCCCGTGGATCTGTTTCTGAAACTCCGTGCGCAGTCCATGGATCTGTTCCTGAAACTC
>CAZIRO010000018.1:0-13599 GCA_964541595.1 uncultured Acidobacteriota bacterium | reverse complement strand
CGTGGATCTGTTTCTGAAACTCCGTGCGCAGTCCATGGATCTGTTCCTGAAACTCTGCACGCAGCCCGTGGATCTGTTCCCGAAACTCCGTGCGCAGCCCGTGGATCTGTTCCTGAAACTCCGTACGCAGCTGTTGATGCTGCGAAGTAAATTCCGCACGCAATGCATCCATACGGGCTTGAAACTCGTCTTTGGTCACCAGACGGTCCAGAAGTTCATCCCGCAACGTTGTGACTTTTACAGTCACAGCGGCTTCTACGGCCGCTTCAATACCGTGCACGAGCTTACGTGCAGGTTCTTTACCGATCGTGTCTTCCAGTGCTTCATAGACTTCCACAGGGATACCCATGGGAACCTCCCATCATCACCTGTATGCGATTCATTATGTGCGATTTCCGGACAAAATGCGAACTTGCAGCATGCCCCGGTGATTGACACGTCATCTCTCAACGGTTAGTATGTCCCCAAATGGCATCCCCCGTGAATTCTCATGAAAACCGCGCCGAACCCGATCCCCGCGGAGGTGGCAATGGTATCGGATGCAGAAGTGCTCGAACGCGTGCAACGGGGTGAACTCATCGAAACGGTGGATGAAATGAGTCCGGGGTATCTGGATGCACTCAGGATTACGCTGATCGTGTCCGCAGATACCGAATTCATCAGCGCACCGGCGTATTACCGCGCCGCTCAGGACGCCCCGACCGTGAACGCATTCATTTCCCTCATGGCGATCATCCAGGACGAACTCGGTCACGCGCATATCGCGTATCGGTTGCTGGAAGACCTCGGTGTGGATGTGGAAGCACTGATCTTTGACCGGCCACCGGAGAAATGGAAACACCCGTATGCCTTTGATATTCCGATCGAAACCTGGCCGGAAATGGTCGTGGCGAACGCCTTTTACGACCGTGCCGGGTACAAATTACTCGGCGACGTCTACCGCAACACGTCGTTCGGTCCCTGGAAACGCGCGCTGGCAAAGGTCGATAAAGAAGAGGTGTTTCACGTCCGGCACGGCGAGATGTGGATGAAAAAACTGGCCGCCGATCCGGACGGCAAACGGGCACTACAACGTGCGGTGGACTGGATGTTTCCCCTCACAGTGGAATGGTTCGGCCTGCCAGACCATCTGAAACGCCATCCGGCGCAGATTACGTTCCGCATCAAAGGCATGACAAACGATGAACTGCGACAGGCATGGTTGAGCGAGGTGGTGCCCCTCTGTACATCCCTGGGAATTCATGTTCCCGCACATTACGACGAATCCTCCGGGCAATACGTGCTGGACTATCCGTTTCCCTGCGTGTTCGACGCCGAGCGCAAACAGTGGCGGTTCGATCAACCGTGCACCTGGGACGATGTATTGCGTCGCTGGAAATCCCGGGGGCCGCACAATGTGGAATTCGTTGAACAGGTCCGGCGGGGATATCGTCAAATGCGCGCCTGGATGAAAGGAGCGAACCCATGATCACAGCCGAAACAGTCCGCGCCGCGCTGCGGGATGTTGAAGACCCGGAGCTTCCGGTGTCGATCGTGGATCTGGGACTCGTGCGGGGCATCGACGTGACTGACGCGCACGTTTGCGTATACCTCACGTTCACGGCCATGGGATGTCCGTGCATCCAGTGGATTCAGGAGGATGTCCGCCGCCGGGTGCTGGCGATTCCGGGGGTGCAATCCGTGGATGTGCAGATCGTGTGGGATCCCCCATGGCGACCGACGGACATGCATCCCCGCGCACGCGCCGCCCTGGCACGTTATGGAGTCGCCGTCCGTGACCGTACTCGATCACGTTCAGATCTTTGAAGTATTCGCACGTCATCGGCGTCATGAACCACTCCGTCATATCGGTACCGTGACCGCGCCGAACGAGGATCTCGCGCGGGTATATGCCCGTCTGCTGTACGACGAAGACATGTGGGATACGATGGTCATCGTGCCGCGGAGTGCGATGGTCACGGTTGAACCACGATATGGGGGGCGGGGAAGTTCCAACCCCTGAGAGGACGTTATATGACACATACAAGCATCGGCCTGGATGACACGTTAATGTCCTCCCTGCGGATGTGGGTCCATTCCATTGCTGAAAATAAAAAACTCCTGGGACGGCGATACAGTGAATGGTCCGTGGGCGGACCGACACTGGAGGCTTCCGTGGCGCTGTCGGCAATGACCCAGGATGAACTCGGGCATTCCCGGGTACTGTACGGGTTACTGGAAGAACTCGCGGGGCAGCGAGCCAGCGGAGATGCCGACTGGACGACGGAAGGATGGGCGCTCAGTGTATTGGAATGCCCATGGCCGTCCTGGGCCCACGTTGTCGGTGCTATCGTGTTTCTGGACACGGCGTTCACCGTCATGCTGGAAGCGGCGAGTGCGTCCGTATTTGCACCCCTGCAACGCCGTGTCCGTAAGATGCTGGATGAAGAAAAGTATCACCAGATCTACGGTGTTCAGTGGTTACTGCGATTGGGGACTCTGCCCGCTGTCGAATCCGTCCTGCGGGAATGGTGCCGGAAAATCATGATCGACGTGCTGGGATGGTATGGTCCGTCCGGAGAATGGAAATCCCTGGCAGACGCCGGGGTACTCAGTGCGGATGCGGACGGCCTGCACGAGCGGTATATTGAACGCATTCGTCCCTATGCCGAATGGGTCAAAATTCACCCCGAAACGATGACGATTCCCTGGGAACAATGGGATCCCGCGTTCCATCGTCTGCGCCCGGCGCGTTCGACATCCCCGTAACCTGTCCGTGGTGCGGCAGTACGCATACCGAACGTCTCACGTGGTGGGGATCGTTTCTGTTGCTGGCGCAGTATTACTGTCACCACTGCCATTCGGTATTCGACGTTGTGCGCGATACACCCGAAGACCGGGAGAAATGAAGCGCTCCCGCAAAAACCCGGTGGGAAGCCGTACCGCTATTTCCCGACCGCCGGATTTACACGCGCCGAATCGTCGGAAGCAGGTTTGGTGTCCGACGTCATCATGCGCTCCACGGTCAGGTGCTGCAAATACCGCAGATGCAGGATACGGAATAACGTATCCAGAAGTTCGTGCAGACGCCGGTGGACAGGTCCGGATGAGGGGACCTGCGGCGCCGCAGGCACCCGGTCCAAAAACGCCATTTCATGCTCGGCCAGTTGCCGGGCGGTGCGGACATAGACCTCCAGATCGTCCAGACGCAGGGGGCTGATCGACGTGATCTCGCGAATCACCTGTAAGATGGCGATGTCCTCCGGTGCCAGTTGCCCAGTGGCACTGCACGGGATGATCAGCCCCCTGCGAATGAGATCGCGCAGCATGTCTTCCGACAGGTCGAGTTCCCGTAACACCTCCTGAACGGGTTGAGCGCGCGGTTCCGTCCGGCCGGTTGTACGGATAAAGAGTTCGATCAACAGCGGCTCCGCTTCCGGGTGGGTCTCCAGATACTGCAGGATTTTGCGCACCACCGGAAGCGGTAGACGGTGCTGCATCCGCAATTGCAGAATCACGGAAAGCCGTTGTACATCCGCAGGACAGTACAGCCGATGACCACCGGCAGTGCGCCGCGGATGGATCAACCCCTGTCGCTCCCAAAACCGCAACTTGCTGACCGTTACTTTCGGAAACCGCTGCTGAAGAAACGCGACGACTTCCCCGATCGACCACAACCGTTCCCTGGCATGTGCTGCACGCTGCATGATCGGTCCCCACTGCGCTGAAATCGGAACAGGTAACGGGACATCGGGCGGCAGGCACCGTGTACCGCATGACCGCTGGCGCATGCACGATCCGCCGCCACCTGACACCCGATTTCCCCCTGAATACGGAACACGTGTGCCCTACTTTTTGTTCCGATCTCAGCACCCCGCATTTGCAGAGTACATACCGGCCGACTATATTGTATGCCAAATCGTCGATTTCTGCATCGCGCCACGCGCAATCGTTTGCACCTCTGTCGATCGCGGACGCGTTCGGATCCGCAATGCGCAGGATCACAATGGTGGAACGAACCACAATCGCGGAACGCATTCGCCGCTGGGTGATCGGACGCGCACGCAGTCCGACCGAACCGGGGATTTTTCACACCATGTCACTGACCGCCTTC
The DNA here is from genome assembly GCA_964541595.1 of uncultured Acidobacteriota bacterium. Lineage (GTDB taxonomy): Bacteria > Acidobacteriota > HRBIN11 > HRBIN11 > HRBIN11 > CAZIRO01. The sequence goes on along the minus strand of CAZIRO010000018.1, from coordinate 9,506 downwards.
CTCGCATGGGTGGGTCTCGGGTCGGACGGCATTTCGTCTTCATGTTACGGACCGGAAGAGGCATTCGTTGCGCTCGGTGAGCACACCTATCTGGCGATCATCCTCGCGCTGATGACCATGGCGACCGTATTCATCATCAGCGCGAGCTACACCCAGATCATCGAACGGTTCCCCACCGGCGGCGGAGGATACCTGGTCGCCAGCAAACTACTCAACCCTTATCTGGGGATGATCGCCGGATGTGCGCTGGTGGTGGACTACGTGTTGACGATCACGATTTCTGTGGCCAGCGGCGCGGACGCGGTATTCAGTTTTCTGCCGCCGGAATGGCAACCGTACAAACTGTACGCCGCCTTTGGGGCACTCCTGCTACTGATGATCCTCAACCTGCGCGGTATTCGGGAATCTGTCACCCCGCTGGTTCCGATCTTTCTGACGTTTATGGTCACGCACGTATTCGCGATCGTATACACTATTCTCACCCATACTTCCCGTATTCCGACGGTACTTCAGGCCACCCGCATGGAATGGCAGGGGTCCGTGCAGGAAATCGGACTCCTGGGCGTATTTTTCCTGTTGCTCCACGCGTACAGCCTCGGTGGCGGTACATACACGGGGATTGAAGCGGTGAGCAACGCAATGTCGATCCTGCGTGAACCCCGCGTGGAAACCGGACGACGGACCATGCTGTATATGGCGTTGAGCCTCGCGTTTATCGCCGGGGGATTGATCCTGGCTTATCTCCTGTACGGACTCCACCCGATCGAGGGAAAAACGCTCAACGCCGTGCTCTTTGAACGTGTGGCCGCAGCAACCGGTGGCCGCTGGCTGGTCATTCTGGCCCTGCTTTCGGAAGCGTTTATTCTGCTTGTGGCCGCACAGACCGGTTTTCTCGGTGGTCCCCGCGTGCTGGCGGCCATGGCACTGGACAACTGGATGCCGAAACGGTTCGCGTTGCTCAGTGAACGACTGGTAACCCAGAACGGTATCCTGTTGATGAGCGGTGCGTCGTTTGCGCTGATGTGGATCTCCCGGGGATCCGTGCATTTTCTGGTGATTCTGTACAGCATCAACGTGTTCTTAACCTTTACGCTGTCACAACTCGGGATGGTCCGTCACTGGTGGCAGGTGCGCCATCGCTACGATCGCTGGTGGTCCAAATTGATGATCAACGGACTCGGACTGCTCATCACGTCGTTTATCCTCATCATGGTCATCATTGTGAAATTCCACGAGGGTGCCTGGCTGACACTCCTCGTGACATCATCGCTGATCGTCGTCTCGCTTCTCGTGCATCGGCACTACGAAAACACCATGAAACTCCTGCGCCGTCTGGACGCACTGCTCACGGCCAGTCTCCCCGCCGGGACGTCCACATCCGGAGTGGCAGTGCCGGAACCCCAACCCCATGAAAATACTGCCGTACTCCTCGTGAACGGGTTCAACGGACTCGGACTGCACACCCTGTTCAGCGTGCTGCGTACTTTTCGGGACCACTTCCGGAACTTCATTTTCATTCAGGTGGGCACTATCGATGCGGGACGATTCAAAGGCGTAGAAGAGATCGAGAACCTGCGCCAGACCGTGGTCGCGGACCTGCGCAAGTACGTGGAACTGATGCGCGCGCACGGGTACTATGCGGAAAGCCGTTACGCCATCGGCATTGACGTCGTGGAAGAGATTGAAAAACTCGCCGAACAGATCACGGAACAGTACCCGAACAGTGTATTTTTTGCATCCCAACTCGTATTCCCGCATGAAACCATGTGGACCCGTTTGCTGCACAACTATACGGCGTTTGCCATTCAAAAACGGCTGTATCCGCGCGGCATTCCGGTCCTGATCCTGCCCATCCGCGTCTGACCCCGTTTTGCTGCATCCGGCGAACCGTCCTATTATTACACGAGACGTCCGAAGACCCAGAAGTCTCGCTCTGGCTGAGGGCGACAAATCACTCAGCCACCACGGTGTACGCGCACCGTTGCGTTGCGCCCGTTTGCGTATATGCGAAACCGGATCGAACCGGATGAATCCCACGGCCCTCATCCGTGGGCCATTTATACACTGGATCCAGTGCGGTGGCGCGAGGCCATGATCGCCGTGTACCAACGCGCCTACCGCCCCCTCGGTCGATACTGCTATCTGCGACGACGTGACATCAAAAGTTATATCCAGTGGCTGCATCGACGATGCCCGGAAGGGCTGTTCGGGGCCGTACAGCACATGTCGTTACTGGGATGGATTGCGGTGGACGACGATTTCATCAATGAGATGGGCCGTCTGGTCGGCGCTGTGCATGAACTCGTGGTGAACCCTGACGTCCAGCATCATGGTATCGGACGCGCATTGATGAACCATGCGTTGCGGTGGTTATCTGCACGCGGGTGCTCCCATGTGGAACTCTGGGTGGGTGTCGATAATGAACCCGCACAGCGGTTTTACCGTCGCCTGGGTTTCCGGCCGATCCCGCCCGCGCGCGGGATCTGGCTGAAAATGATACGTACGCTGGCACCCGTGCCAAAGAGTGGCCAGCCACACCCCACATCCGTTATACTGGAATGACGGCCATGGGAGGGGGAATCATGCGAAAAATTCGCGTACTGATTGCGAAACCCGGTCTGGACGGCCATGATCGGGGTGCGAAAGTGATCGCACGCGCGCTGCGGGACGCCGGTATGGAGGTGATCTACACGGGTCTGCGGAAAACGCCGGAACAGATCGTGAACGCCGCACTTCAGGAAGATGTGGACGTTATCGGCCTGTCATTGCTCTCCGGTGCACATATGGCGATTGTGCCGCGGGTGATGGAACTCCTTCGACAACACGGGATGACCGATGTGGTGGTGCTCGTCGGGGGTATTATCCCGCCCATGGATATCGAAAAACTGAAACAGATCGGCGTGGACGAGGTGTTCGTACCCGGGTCATCCCTGGAAACGATCATTGCCTTCATCCGTCAACGTGTCGCCGAAAAACGCAAACATCTCCTGACTTCGCCGCCCCAGGTATCACCACCACAGACCACGCAACCCTGAACCGACGACACGGCCGCGTTCGCGACCCAGTATCCAGTCGGTTAAACGGGAGAAGTTTCAACAGTGACCACGGCGATGGAAAACATCCTCGGTCAGTTTTTCTGGGTCGGGCTGTCCGGTCCGGAACTGACCCCGGACGAACGCACATTTCTGACCGATGCCCGTCCGGGCGGGATCATCCTGTTCCGGCGGAATGTCGTCTCACCGATACAGTTACAGGCACTGCTGGACACGATTTATCGACTATACGAGGCGATCGACGCACCTCCGCCGTGGGTCGCGGTGGACGAAGAGGGTGGGCGGGTTCAGCGCCTGCAGACCATTCTCGCTCGTTTGCCTTCGGCCCGCTGGCTGGGCGAGCATCCGGACTTCCCGCATCTGGAATTTCATCGGGCTGTGGCCGGATGTCTGCACGCGCTGGGCATCCGCGTTAATCTGGCGCCGGTCCTCGATCTGGCATATCCGCACGGATGGATGCACCGTATGGACCGGTGTTTTTCACCGCGACCGCGGCTGGTGGCGCGTATGGGTCGAATCATGCACACAGCATATCGACACGTCGGTGTCGCGCTGTGTATGAAACACTTTCCAGGTCTCGGTCGTGCACATGCGGACACACACGTCGACCGCGCACGGATCACGGTCGATCGCCGGACACTGTGGCGTACGGATCTGTGGCCCTTCCGGAGTATGCGACGACGGATCCCGATGACGATGGTCGCCCACGCGGAAATCACCCCACTGGATCCCGGTACCCCTGCATCGCTGTCTCCGAACGCGTACGGCTGGCTGCGGGATAAAATGCGATATACGGGATTGATTCTGACCGACGACCTGCATATGGAAGCGGTGGCACGCCGGTGGAGTACCGTCGAGGCTGCACGCCGCGCCATCCAGATCGGCGCCGATGGGGTGCTCATTTGCCACAACCTGCTCGCCGTTGACCTGGCACTGGCTGAACTGCGTGCAGCGCTCGCCCACGGAGATCTCGTCACCACACTGCAACGGGCATACCGGCGTATACTCCGCGTGAAACGGCGCTGGTTACGTCCCCCCATCCGCCCCGATCGTGAAGCATTCCATTCCTGGCGCGAACGGTTGTACACGATCCTGGCAACCTGCGGTCCGGAAAGCGCCACCGCGCAGTAAAGATCCGAACAGGGAAGAACGCATCCGCAGGCGCGGATGTTACCGGCGTGCCCGTGTCAGATACCGGATGCTGAATATCCGGTCCGGAATGTCAATGTCGAACGTTATCCGGATGACCCGTAATTCCGTATACTCGCCGGGTTTGTCCACGGGATACAACACCCAGTGAAAGGGAAACTGCCGGTGATCGATCGGCCGGATGTCTTGATATACGAGTCGCCGCACCAGCCGATCCCTCTCATCAAAATAACGTGCCGCCACCGGCAGAAGTACGTCTTTTCGAATATCGATCTCGATCCGGGCCCAGACCACCGGCGCTTCTGGCCGCGGCCGCAGGTTGAGTACATACAGGGTCGCATCTTCCCGCAGCAGACCCGCCCGATAGTCCCGCGCCAGGGAGGTCTCCCGTACAATATCATCATTGGTAAAATGGGACCCCATCCAGCTGCTCCCCATCATGGACGGGGGTAGTTTCATCACACGTTCGATGGCCGGGATGTAATTCCACAGGTTCGTCCCCACTTTCAGACTCGCCATCCCCCGCTCTTTCGGGGGCGCCAGTACGCGCACGAGCATGCGATCGCGACCCTTTTCCCAGAACTCAAACCGTAACGTGCGCGTCCATTCTTTTTTGACGATGGTCATTACGAGTTCTCCGTGACTGGAACGACTGCGCAGATTGTCCTCCACACGTTCCAGAATCTCCTGCGCAGACGGGCGCGCGTCCGTATGGACAACTGTGGTATCCCACCCGAAAAGCACAAGCGGCAGAAACCCCAGATGGATCCAGCAGCGGGCGTTCATCAAAACGGAACCCTCCCTGACTGACCCCGGAACAGGTATGCCGACGCGATTTCGTGTTTACACAAACAGTTCACTGATGGACGTTTCCTCATGAATGTTCCGGATCGCGCGGGCAAAGAGTTCCGCCACGGAGAGGACCTTGATCTTCGGACAGGCTGCCTTTTCCGGCGTCAGCGGCACCGTATCCGTGACAAACAACCGCTCCAGCGGAGACCGCATGATCCGTTCGATCGCTGTACTGCTCAGAATCGGATGCGTGCAGCAGGCCCAGATACGGCGTGCACCGTTTTCGCGCAATGCGTCCACAGTGCGAACCAGAGTGCCCGCAGTGTCCACAATGTCGTCCACGATTATCGCATCCCGATCCGCGACATCTCCAACGACGTGCAGGATCACCGCTTCATTGGGTGCATATCGGCGCTTGTCCATAATGGCGATCTGACACCCCAGCCGCTTGGCCAATGCCCGGGTGCGTCCGACTCCTCCGGTGTCCGGAGACACGAGAACAAGACTCCGCAAATCAAAGTGCGCGCGAATGTATTCCAGAAAGACGGGAGTGGCATATAGATGATCCACCGGAAGATTGAAGAACCCCATGATCTGATCCGCATGCAGATCCATAAAGAGCAACCGGTGGACCCCCGCCGCCTGCAACATATCGGCCACGAGCTTGGCCGAAATGGGGACACGCGGCTTGTCCTTGCGATCCTGTCGCGCATAACCGTAATACGGCATCACCGCGGTAATTCGTTTGGCGGACGCCCGTTTCAGCGCATCGATCATGAGGAGCAGTTCCATCAGATGTTCATTGACCGGGGGACAGGTCGGCTGGATGACGAAGACGTCAGCACCCCGCACGTTTTCGTGGATCTGGACATAGATCTCCCCGTCGGCGAAACGCCCGATCTCGATGGCACCCAGAGACATCCCGAGGTATTCGGCGATCCGCTGTGCCAGTTGCGGATTCGCCGTACCCGAGAAAATGATGAATTTGTTATGCTCTGTATGGGGCATTGCTCCCTCCCGGGGTGAACTACCTGAAAAACACAAACAATATTCCCGGTATGGCCCCGAGTTGACCGATCCAGAAGACCACCATCCATCGGATCAGACGAACTTCTGCCTCCGTCAGCTGCTGCCGCAATTGTGCGACCTCTGTCATAATCAAATTCTCCAGTCGCGTGGTTGCCTCGGTCAGACGCCGCGCAAACTTTTCCTCAGAAACCTGAATCCCATTCTCTGTCGTGCTTGCCGAAGCCGCATTGATCAGATCCACAAGCGCATCAACGCCTTCTTCACCCAGCTTGTCGCGCAACACCTGGGGAATCTTCACGATGCGCATGTACGCACCTCCTTTGAACCATCCTCCCGGACCGGTCGTTTTATTATAGCCGTTCGCTTCAGAAATGCATCCACCGTCCGTCTGGAGAGGAGAATATGGAACGTCACCGGGGGATCCTGTCATTTGGGTGTATGGTCATGATCTGGTGCCTGTTCGGGGGGAACGCGCTACCGATCCATGCCCGTCCGTTCACCCGACCGATCGAGGGGATCCGCGCGGCCACACCCCGCGTGGTGGCCATCACGCATGCCCGGATTATCGTGCGTCCCGGGCGCGTCCTGGAAGACGCCACACTGGTCGTTCGAGATGGACGGGTAACCGCGGTCGGTACCCGCGTATCCATTCCTGCAGATGCTGTGGAAATCGACTATTCCGGTAAGACGATCAGCCCTGGATGGATTGACCCGTACGCGCCACAACTCCTGCGCAAGGACGCGTATAAAGACTGGAAAGGCAGTTACTGGAACGAACGCGTGCGTGCCGAACTGCGCGTCGGACGCGCGCCGGCGATTGATCCGAAAAAAGTCGAGAAATACCGTCAGGCCGGATTTGCCGCCGCACTTGTCGTTCCGAACCGGGGCATCTTTCGCGGTCAGAGTGCGCTCATGCTACTCGGCGAGGGGGACGTCCGTGATCAGATCGTGCGGGCCGATGTGGCACAGCACGTGGCGTTTGCGTATCGATTCAGTTTCTTCCGCCAGGAGCAGCCGAAATATCCGACCTCCCTGATGGGCGCCATTGCACTGATCCGGCAGGTGCTGTATGACGCCCAGTGGTATCGAGACGCACAGGCCGTCCACGCGCGGTTTCCCGCAACGCCGCGACCGGAACATTCGGAAGCCCTCGCCGCGTTGATCCCGGTGATTGAACGGCAACAGCCCATCATATTTGCCGTAAGCGACGAATGGAACTTTCTGCGCGCCGCCCGTATCGTACAGGAATTCGGCCTGCGTGCGATCATCCGGGGCAGCGGTCAGGAGTATCAGCGTCTGGACCGCATTCGAGAAACCGGCATCCCGGTCATCGTGCCGGTCAACTTTCCGGAAGCCCCGCGGGTGGAAGACCCTGCCGTGGCCATGCAGGTGTCTCTTGCCGATCTCATGCACTGGGATCGTGCACCGGACAACCCCCGGATGCTCGCAGAAGCCGGCGTGCGATTCGCGTTGACTGCCGACGGCCTGAAAGATGTAACGACGTTCCGCCAGCATGTCCTGCGCGCCATCCGGCGGGGTCTTGATCGGGATACCGCTCTGGCCGCACTGACGACCGTGCCCGCTGAACTGCTCGGTGTGGCCGACCGGTTGGGCAGTCTGGAACCGGGAAAAATCGCCAATTTCCTGGTCAGTGATGGGCATCCGCTCGATGATGCGGCACAGTTGCAGGAAATCTGGATCGAAGGCCGTCGGTATGCGCTGCAACCCACGCCCGCCCGGGATCCACGCGGCACCTGGCAGCTCACCATCCGGTACGATGCAACTTCGGTGTCCCGTACCCTGATAATCAAAGGCCGAACTCCTACCCAACTGAAAGCCTATATCCAGACGGACAACGAAAAGACCGAAGTCCGCCAGATCACCTACCGGTTCGGACGCATCGTCCTGCTCATCCCGGGAGACGCACTGGGGGCCGAAAAAGACCGGTGGGTACAACTGTCCGGTGCTGTATTTGCCGATACATTTCAGGGCGGTGGGTTCTGGACGGACGGGCAGCCCGTACGGTGGAAAGCCGTGCGTACCGCCGCCGAAAGTGCATCGACCTCCCGGGAGCCCCGGCAGAAAATGACCGCTGAAAAACAGTCCCGGGAAGAGGATCAGCCCGTCGCCCCGATCCTGTACCCGTTCGGTGCGTACGGACGAGTACAGCCCGTGCCGCCGCAACCGGAATACGTGCTCGTGCGGAATGCAACGATCTGGACGAATACGGAACGCGGTATCCTGCAGGGAGCGGATCTGCTGATCCATCGCGGAAAGATCCAGGCAGTGGGACGGAATCTGAAACCCCCCGCACATGCACTGATCATCGACGCGACCGGCAAACACGTCACACCCGGACTTATCGACGCCCATTCGCATACGGCCATTGCCGGTGGCGTGAACGAAGTCGGTCAGGCGATCACGGCCGAGGTCCGCATCCGGGATGTGATCAATCCGGAGGATATCAACATCTATCGTGAACTCGCCGGGGGTCTGACCGTGGCGCATCTCCTGCACGGCTCGGCGAATCCGATCGGGGGACAGAGTCAGGTGATCAAACTCCGCTGGGGTGGGGATGCCGAAACACTGATCTTCCGGGAAGCGCCGCCGACCATCAAGTTCGCCCTCGGTGAAAATCCGAAACAGAGTAACTGGGGCGACCGGTTTACCACCCGGTACCCGCAAACCCGCATGGGCGTCGAACAGATCATCCGCGATCGATTCAAAATGGCACTGGACTATCAGCGACGGTGGGAAGCCTACCGTAAAGCCAAACCGAAAGAACGGGCGCGGATGATTCCCCCACGGCGCGATCTGGAAATGGATGCACTGGTCGAGATCCTGAAAGGCGTGCGGAAAGTGCATGCCCATTCGTACCGACAGGATGAGATCCTCATGTTGATGCGTCTTGCGGAGAGTTTCGGGTTCCGCATCCAGTGTTTCCAGCACGTGCTCGAGGGGTACAAGGTCGCCGACGTTCTGGCGCGCCACGGCGCCGGCGCATCGACGTTCAGCGACTGGTGGGCATATAAATTCGAGGTCTACGATGCGATTCCCTATAACGGCGCACTCATGTGGTCGCAGGGTGTGGTCGTGTCGTTCAACAGCGACAGCAGTGAACTCGCCCGACGCCTGAACTGGGAGGCGGCCAAAGCCGTAAAATATGGCGGTGTTCCGGAAACGGAAGCCCTCAAGTTCGTTACCCTGAACCCGGCGATTCAACTCGGCGTAGAACGATTCGTGGGTTCGCTGGAACCCGGGAAAGACGCCGACTTCGTGATCTGGAGCGGACATCCCTTTGCGCCGGATACGCACGCGGAACAGACCTGGATCGACGGCCGAAAGTATTTCGACCGTGCGGAGGACCTGGAACGGCGGAAAGAAATGCAGGAACTCCGTCAGCGACTCATTGCCAAAGCGCTGAAAATACGGAAAAAACAACCGGACTTCACCATCAACCGGCTGGGCATCAAAGTCCGTCCC